>NZ_JCBCUW010000019.1:0-101346 GCF_059862525.1 Pseudomonas sp. MF08875 | reverse complement strand
TTCGGGAAGTAAGGTGCTTTGACCTCGGTGTTCACCCTGGATAAACCGTTTCATGGGCGTCCCATACGCTGAGATTCTCGGAAATCATAGCAAGGGTTTACCGGTGCGTTTTTACACACTCTGGGCCGATTTCGGCCGGTCGTCACTACCGCGTTTAATGTTCGATACCAATGAAAATTCTCGGTCAACTGGAATGCAACTCGGTGGCTGAGTCAGTGCAACTTCGCATCAGCGCCATGCGCATCCATTTCGGCATTCTGCAGGCCAATAGCTTGTTCTTTTCTTCGGGACTAAGCGTTTTTTTAACTACAGCCACATCTTCCTGAGTGATGCCGCCTTTACCGAGATAAAAAAGCGCGCTGATGGCCATACCGACCTTGGTTCCTGTGCACTGCATAACCATCGGAGCCGCATGCACGAGCCTAATCTCTGCCTTCCCCACAGATATCGATCGACTAGGGCCGCTGGTGTAATAGATCGGACTAACCGGCATCTGTGTACTCAGACCGAATCGCCTCACTGCATCAGCGCCATGAATCTGCAGTGTCCAACTGTTTTTCTTGGCAATCAGATTTACCAAGTCCAATGGCCCAGGACGCACAGCTCTGCCAGTGTGCTGGCTGTATTGGGGGCGCATGTAAATGCCACGGCACACACGCTCAAGCTCGCCTTGCCGAACCAACTGGGCTAATGCCTTGGAGATGGCCGAACTCGTACCAAACTCTGCAAAGTCTCGGATGCTGAAAGGTCTTCCTTTACGCAGCCGCTTAACTCGCCGCATAACGAGTTGAGATACCGTCGGTTCAGTCAAATAGCTGGCCATTGCTATCGCTCCTGCTCCAGCGACGAGCAGAGCAGCGGCTGGTGGTAGGCGATAACTCGGCGCCGATATTCGTCATCATCGGCATCGCTTGCTAAGCATTCCTCCAAGCGTCCCAGTGAGAACACCTCAGCTGAAGAGGGGTAGTGCCTGAGTAAACTTTTCGCATAACTGCGAATGTCCTGCGGTAGGTCCGCATCTCGGGAGAGCTCACGCAAGAACTCCTCTGTTTTGACGATGGCACGAGTTCTTTCATACGGTAGGGTCAATCGTTATCTCCCAGACGTGAACTCAACGTCGCGGTTAGCTCAAGCGCTTACCAGCGCCTACCACCTAGAGTGCAGCCCAGCGCTTCGGGCATTGAATTGAAAGTACCCCAGCTCGTTAAGACGCCTGTGGCGGTGCTATCAAAACAGCACACTTCGTAGCGAACCCCTGCAGATTTGCGAAATCCTATGCGGCCCAATCCGGATCACTACGCACGATCATGATTGCGCTCCTGCTCGGCTTCTCGGCTTTCATGCCACTTGGCAAACACCCACAGAGCAGTACCCAGTGACAACAACAACCACATAATCCACTGAGGTATTTGGTATTGGGTGCCTAACCAAAGACCAACGCCACCACACAACATCGTCACAAAAAACCATCTCATCAACGTGTACTCCCGATTACAAACGAGATGCCACGGTAACCCGATGTTCTACTGTTCTAACGCTAGTGCTGAAAATTTCGTTGGCACCCAGATTGGGAAATCAGGATGACCCGTGAGCGCTCATTCGTGCTGAGGATTAGTCCGCACCAGGTTCACTAACCCCACAAAATGCGTCGATTCGTTTGTAGGTCTCCAAAAGCGACATGAGGTCGCCCTGCGCCATAATTTCCAACGGCTTACGTCCATTGAAGAATTCGTTTTGGTTCTCAAGCCCCATAAAGCCGTAGACGTTTTCAGGGTTATCAAAGACCAGCCTCAGGCTAGCGTGGCAGTTCAAGACAATGCTGGCCCGCTCCAGTTGATCACGGTCGAGTTCAACGCCTTTGCCCTGATGAGCACGAGAAATGCTGCTGCGCGAGACACGAAGAACATTGCTCGCCTGCTCGGTAGTGGCCTTCCATTTCTCCAGGACCCTCAGGGCCGTGCGTAGAATTACGCCACTTTGATCCGTCGAGAATGCGCGAATTCTGGATGTTGCATGCATGACGGAAGCTCCTGTCTCTAATCAGCAAAAAACGATCGGGCCTGTGACACACAGTAACCTGATGCTCGGGTTTTTAACCCTCGAACCAATAAATCGTCAGCTCCCAGATTGGGTAGCGAGGAATCCACAGCGACCACCTCTGAAACCATGAACTTTTGCTAAGCTGGCGGCCTGCGCCGCGGGACTTCGTTGGCAACGGCTCGCTGTTGTTTCCCCCTGCGGACACCCATTCAACTGTTTCCCGGGGTTACGATGCGGAATCATGTAGTGATTGAGGACTGGGATGGCGACGGCGCTATTCGCCTACCCGATGACGTTCTGCAGGAAATGGGCGTCGACGTTGGGGATACGCTCTACCTCCTTGAGGAGTACGTGGGTACAACCCGCTGTCTGGTGCTCAGTAAGTCACCGCGCATTCCTGATCGCGTGGATGAGCTGGTTGGCGATTGGGAGTCGTTTGGCAAGGTCTCCGCCGAGATAAACGCCAAGGACGAATGAGCTAGCTGCCGCACTAACCTCGACGCTAGGGGCTGGCTAGGTGTCAAAATCGCTGATACCAATTTCGTTTTTTGTGCCCTAGATAACCACCCTTAGATACCGCAAAGAGCTATAAACTGCAGCCGGCGAGATAAGGCCAATGCCTTGCGAGACGGCACTTAGAGGCATTTTTGAACGCTTACCGCCAACCAAGATTTCTGTACGTCATTAGTCTCCGAAGGAGGGGTCGTGGGTTCGAATCCCGCCTGGCACCATATCGCAACACCCCAACAAGCCCGCCTCGTGCGGGCTTTGTTGTTTCTGGCGCTGGCGTTTGCGCGCTCAGGCCAGGTGTTTTTCAAAACGGACATCACCTTCGGGCAAGTCTTCCACCGGCACCCAGCCCAGGTGACGATAGAAGCCACTGGCGCGGCTGGCGGCGGCGGTTTCCAGCCATATCACCCGGTGGTGCTGGAACAGGAAAGCCTCGGCGTGTGCCATCAAGCTACGGCCCAAGCCGTACCCCTCGTACTCAGGCAGGACGAACGCGGCAAACACGCAGGCGTCGTCGAGGTCAGCCATAGAAAACCCCACCGGCACACCCTCGACCTCGGCCACCCACACACAAGGTGCCAGGGAAATGGCCTGCCGTATGGCCTCGGGGGTTATGCCCATTTGCGTTAGCTGCTCATGGGATAGGTGGTTTTCCTTGACGCTGGTGCGGATATCAAAGATTGCGGGAATATCCGCATCTGTGGCCGCTCGTATTGTTTTTTCCCCTATGCACTCCATCGTTTGCCTCTGCCTCTCAATATTCCTGCGTGCAATCACGGATCGAAGGCCGTCACCTTGGGCTGGCAAGTATCCAAATCAGTCATCAACCCTGCCCCTCAATCACCCGCACCTCACAATTGCCATGCAACGCGCAATAGCGCGCCAATTGCCCCAGCCGCCGTTCCAACTCCTGCAGCAGGCGATTACGGGTGGTGGTCACTTCGGTGCGGTTGAACAGGCCCGGTTCGACGGTGTAGAGGTTGAACATGCGGTTGATGGTGGCCGGGTCGGCGAGGGTGAAGTTCTCTTGAGAGCTGTGGTTGTACAGCGCCACCATTTTGCCGTTCTGGCTGTCGATGGGGCGGGCGAACAGCAGGCTGACGGTTTGCCCGGTGCGGATGCGCACGTCGCTGTTGGTGAACTGGAAGCAGGCTTCCTTGCCGTCGCGCAGTTGCACCCAGAATTCATGCTCTTGGACGTTGTGGCTGCTCACGTGCATTGACGACGAGCTGCCGCCGATGGAGCCGTAGCCGTCGATCAGCAGGCCGCCGCCGGCGTGGTGCGAGTGGCTGGCGCTGAGGTGGGTCTGGTTGCGTTTCTGGGTGTCGAGGACTTGCCCGGTGACGACAAAAAAATGCAGCTGGCGTTCGTCGTGGTTGAACGGTTCATCGATGAAGTTGGGGTCTTCGGGCGCCAGGCTGATGTCGTACATGGTGCGGATCATTTCGTCGCGCGCGGCCTTGTCGTGCCGGGCGCGTTCCTTGAGTTCGGCGCGGCGCAGCTTGGCGTCTTCGATGGCCTTGAGTGCCTGAGCCTTGAGGATGGGGGTCTTTTCCTGGGCATAGGCCGCAGCCTTGTCGCTAGCGTCCTTGAGTACCGGCGCGGCTTTCTGGCCGGCCTCCACCGCCATGTCCCGGGCCTTGGTCAGCGCCTGGGCGGCCTTGGCCGCAAGTTCGGGGTTGGCATCGACGGCTTTCTTTTTCAGGTCATCCCACAGACTCATTGCCTATCCTCTTCGCGCTTGATCGATATACAAACCGCGCTCCTGCGCGGTGGCGAAAGAGTTTACAGGCTCTGAAGATGACTCCTACACAGACAATTGCCGCGACATCATCGCCAAGCCTGCAGGAAATGCCGAAACAGGCCACGCCGTGCGGGGTGCTATTGCGTCCTGGCGTTTTTCGGCTGTTGCGCAGCCGAGCGCGGGCTAGCCCGCTTGCTACACTCCAGGCCATCAAGAAGCGTGGTCGTCCCCAGAAGCTTCTTAGGTCGCGGCGCCGAACCCGGCGTCGCGTGGCCCCAGCCGACGAACAGGGACGGCCCATGCCCGCAACCACCTCACCCCCCGCCGATAAACTGGACAGCGTCCAGCTCCTGCGAGCCATCGCGGCGACTGCCGTGGTGATTTTCCATGTGCCGCTGTTCCGTAACGGCGCCTGGGGCGTGGATATTTTCTTCGTGATAAGCGGCTTCATCATGGCCCTGGTCACGGCCCAGTCCAAACGCCACTTTTTTGCCAAACGGGTGATTCGCGTGGTGCCGCTGTACTGGCTCGGCACCCTCGGCGTATTCGCCATCGCCCTGCTGCTGCCCAACCTGCTGGACAACACCACGGCCGATTGGCCCGGCCTTATCAAGTCGCTGCTGTTTATCCCCTACCAAAAGGGCGAGTTCGTCCAGCCCCTGCTCTACCTGGGCTGGACCCTGAACTACGAGATGTTTTTCTACCTGGTGTTCGCCCTGTCCATGGCCGTCAGCCAGCGCCACCGTTTGCTCGTTTGTTCAAGCGTGCTGCTGGCCCTGGTGGCGCTGGGCAAAGGGCTGACGCCCGAGTCCGTGCTGGGGGAGTTCTACACCTCGGACATCCTTGCTGAATTCGCCCTGGGGATGGGCTGCTACGTTCTCTATGTGCGCACCCAGGCCTGGCGCAACGCCGGCCCCGCGCCAGGCGTGCGGGTGGCGCTGGTGCTGCTGGGCGTCGCGGCGATTGCCTGCATGCCGTTCACCGCGCCGTTGGAGCCGTGGCTGGGGCGTATTGGTTGCTGGGGCCTGCCGGCCACGGTGGCGTTCCTGGGGTTGGTGCATGGTCTGGCCGGGGTGCGCTTGCCCGCCATTCTGGTGCTGTTGGGGGATGCCAGTTACTCGCTGTACCTGTTCCACCCGTACGTGATGAAGGTGTTCAACAAGGTGTTCCACGTATTCGACACCCCGGGTGCCCTCGCCTACCTGATAACCCCCGTGGCGATTGGCCTGTGCTACCTGATGGCGATCAGCATGTATCGCCTGGTGGAACTGCCGATGACCCAATGGCTGCGGTGGGTTTTTCTTGACCGGCCCCGTAATGCGCGGCCCTACGAACAGGCCTTGTAGGCAAGGGGCCTCGCCCGCGCTGGGGTGCGCGCAGCCCTATGCGATGGGGTGCCCGGCAGGTTTCTACGGCCGCTGCGCCGCCGGGCGCGGGCGAGCCCCCTTGCTACTGGGCGTTGGGACGTCGTCGGTGTCGTGCTCGCTCTCGTCCTCTTCGTCGGTGAGGACCTCTTTGCGGGTGTCGGTGATCGCGCGGCGGATGTCTTCGCCCAGCACAGGGCAATTGAGCAGTTGGGCGATACGGTCGATTCGTTGGGTCAAGGCTGGCCTCCCATGCACCAGTAAGTACCCCGATAGTGCTCGCTTTCGCTCCGCGAAGCCATGACCACCGGGCATCGCCGGGCACTAAGGCCTGGGCGCGGCGGCGCGCGAAGTGCTTGCCGTGGCGCACAGGCCTCGGCCCCAAGCCCCCGACGTGTAAACCGCTATCGCGGGCAGGCCCGCTCCCACAGGGGGCTGCCCCGCAAGTTATTGAACCCCGGCAACGCCACCCAGTTTGCTCATCAGGAAGCCGACGAACTGGTCAACGGTCATTTTCTGGCCGTTGAAGGTCACTTCGCGGTTGGTGTAGTGCAGTTTGGAGACGATGTTGGTGCCCTCGAGGGTGGCCAACTCGGTGCCCAGGGCCATGGCGGCGATCATCTCGCTGGTCATGTTGGCTTGCTCGCTGATGGCCTTGGCGTCCGGCAGGCCTTCGACCTGAGCCTGTACCGCGACCACGTCGGCGATCATCGGCTTGGACAGTTGCAGGTTGAAGTCCAGCATCGCCACCAGTTGCTGGCCCAGCTCGGCGGACGGCAGCTCCAGGGATTGCGGCTGGGTCAGGTCCACCACCAGGCTCATCCGGCTCTCGCCGTTGGCGGTCTTGAACGACAGGTTTTCCAGGGCGACCTGGGGTTTGGCGGCCAGCAGTTTTTCCAGGCCAGCCTTGACCTGGGCTTGCTCGGCTTCGTTCAGTTGCAACTGCGGCGCGGGCTCGCCCGCCGCTTCAGCAGCCGCAGCAGCCTCTTCGTAGGGTTGCAGCTTGGTCTGATACACCTGCATCAGCGACAGGGTGGCGGGGATGTCGAGGTTCTTGATGCCCCAGGCCATGTTTGCGCTGCCCAGGGTCTTGCCGTTATAGGCCACGTCGCCAATGGTGTAGACGGCACGCCCGGCGGCGTTGCTGCCCGACTCCTCGGTGCTGCTGCGGGCTTCGAATTTCTTCAGGCTGAGCACCGCTTGCTGGGGGCCGAAGGTGGTCTTGGCTTCCTTGAGCTCCAGGTTGTTCTGGCCCAGGTAGTAGCCGAAGGAGCCTTTGGCCAAGTCGCTGGCCAGGGTCAGGCCATTGAGTTCCATGAGCACCGGGGTCTGGTCTTCGGCCACGGTGGCCACCGTGAGGCTGTCCATGTAGCCATTGGCCTTGAGTTTTTGCGCCTCGGCGGCCACGGCCAGTTCCATGTTGAGGCCGGAGAATTTCAGGGTGGACTGCTCGTCCAGCGCCAGTTCCAGGGGCAGCAGTTCGACATTGCCGCTGGCCGAGCGGTCGTAGCCCAGGTTGACCACGCCTTTGACCGGCGAGGCATCGTGGGTGGCGGCGAACCATTTTTCGGTGAACGGGGTTTTTTCCAGGGAGTAATGACTGGTGGCCATTACCGGCAGCCACTTCAGGGTGACCAGGCGCGAGAACGGCAGCGGGCCGTGTTCGATTCGGTCGGTGAACAACAGCTCCACGCCCTCGGCCGCGTCGCCGAACATCTCGCCCTGGCCCTTGAGGCGGTAGCGCGCCACGCTGCTGAAGGTGCCGCGCTCCAGCGATACCAGCTCCAGGTTGGCGGTGCCGTTGGAGCCGATCATCGCCGCTTGCAGTTCCTTGTTGGCCTCCTGCACGGAGGTCTGCAGCACCCCTTCCAGCTTCGTGCCGGTGTACCAGGCGCCGCCCGCGCTGATGGCACCTACTGCGACGACAATCCCTACCAGTACGCCTGCTGACTTATTCATGTGGTTCCCGATCGATATCCGTAGTTGAAAACTGCGCCGCTCATCCCTGAACCCTTTGGGGGCCGTGGCTCGACGGTGCGAAAGTGCCGGGCAGATTAGCACTGCCTTTGGCCGCAGACCGCAACTTTGCATGTGAAAAACAGTGAAGGCGACGCGACCGCCGGTCTGGCGGGGGCTGTAAATTCTGCCTGGTGGGCCTATTCTTCATTTGACGAAGCAAAGCACGTCAAATGAAAGGAGCCAGCATGAGCGTTCAATCCCTTGTCCGTAAAACCGCCCGGCCCGCCGCGCAGCCTGTGGATAAAACCGAGCACCCGTTGTTCTGGAACATGGTCCAGGAGCTGCTCGGCCATAGCGAAAACCAGCGCCTGGAGCTGATCCTCAACGGTTTTTCCGCCACGTGGATCGACGAAACCAAAGCCGCGTTCGGCCTCAACAACCGCTTGATCGAGGCGCTGTTCAACACTTCGCTCTCTACCCTGGAGCGCCGCCGCAAGGACGACAAACCCCTGGGCCCGGTGGCGTCCGAGCGTCTGGACCGCATCGCGGTGATCGCCACCCAGGCCGCCGAGTTGTTCGAGGACCAAGGCAAAGCCGTGGCCTGGATGACCGCACCGAACCAGGCACTGAACAACAAGACCCCCATCGAACTGTGCGAAATGGAAATCGGCGCCAAGCAGGTGCGCCGGGTGCTCAACGCCATGGAATGGGGCGGCGTGGTCTGATGCGCGCCTGGAGGATCGCCAAGGCCAAACGCGCCCGTGACCTGAGCGGCACGGGCGCCGCCATGGAAGGCGGGCGCTGGAACGACATCGACGTGCCCGCCGTATACATGGGCCTGAGCCCGGCCATTTGCGCCCTGGAAACCTTCGTCCACGCCACGCGCATGCCCGACTACCCGGTAAAGATCACCTGCTTCGAGCTGCCCGACGAACCGACGCTGTACCTCACCCCCCAGCAGTTGCCCAAGGGCTGGGACCTGCGCCCGTTCGACCGGCCCAGCATGGATTTCGGCACCGCGTGGCTGACCGAGGCACGCTACCTGGGGCTGCGGGTGCCGTCGGTGATCCTGCCGCTGGAGCAGAACCTGGTCATCAACCCGCGCCACCCGGCGGCCAGCCGCATCGAAGTGGTCGAGGTCTACGACTTCAGCTACGACCCGCGCATGTTCGACAAACGCTCGTAGGTAGAAAGCGGGCGAGCCCGCGCTGGGCTGCATGGCAGCCCTTGGCGGCGATGTGCCTGGCCCGTTTCACGGCCGCTTCGCGCCCCAGCGCAGGCAAGCCTGCTTGCTACAGCGTCACGAATATTCGACTTCCATGGCATCTAGCTGGTGGTCGAAGCTTTTCAGGCGTGCGGTCCAGGTGTACACCAGCACTTCAAAATCACGGCTTATCACCGCATTGCCCGGCCCGCCGGCGCGGGGGTCGTGGAAATCCAGTTGATAGCGCTCGCGGGCCATGGCGGTGGCGACGTCGCTCAGTTCCCGGGCATTGTTCAGCCAGTGGCGCCCGGCGACTTGGCGGTCGAGGCTTTGGCATTGCTGCTTGAGGGCTTCGAGGCTTTTTTCCAGCGGGGTGCCGGTGAGTTCGCCCATCACTTCCTGGAAGGTGCGCCCCGGCTGCCAGTAGCTGCCCCAGAAGTAGCGGTCGAACACGGTCTCGACCCGGCGCAGGGCGACCTTGGTGTCCCAGATCAGCACGCGGGTTTTGCCTTGTTCGAGTTGGCGTTTGCGGGTGCGCTGGTTTTGCACCGCGGCCCAGGCCACCACCGCAATGGCCAGCACCGCGATCAACGCGCAGACGCTGTCGAGGAACACCAGGGCCTTGTCGATCTGGTGGGCCAGCATGATGCCGTAAAAGTAAGTCGCCGAGAGCAGCACCAGCGCGACGATGGCGCACCAGAAGCCGGGAGCATAAGGGTTTTTCATTATTGGAATCCCCATGACCAACGCGAGCCTGAACCGTGGCCCAGTGGCTTTGCGCCACCTCGGCCCGACAGTTCAAAGCATAGCAATGGCCCCAGGATTTACTGCGCGGCAAACGATGCGTTCGTCTGCTTTTGTGCGGGGCGGTTCAGCTTTGGCGGGGCTTGCGTAGGAGCAGGTTCAATTGGTCGACGATCTCGGCCCAGTCAGCGTCGTCAAGAATCTCTTCGCGCAAAAATTGCGCCTGGGCGGGCGTCCAGAACAAAGCGTCGGCCAGGAGCACATCCGCCTTGAGCGGCGAATGGCTGGTGATGAACTGGTCAATGCTCAACGCGTCCTCGGGCAAGCCCAACTGCTTGAACAGGGCGGGCAGGCTGTGGGTAGGTGATTCCATGACAACAACTCCAGATCGTAAAGGGGCTAGCGCCTGAGTCTAGCAGGGCTCAGGCCCGCGCCCTCTCCTGCCCGCCATCCACGGCCAGCAGCGTGTCGATCATGGCCCGCGCCGCCGGGGACAGGCGATAGCCCGCGCGGCTGACGATGGCGCAACGCGATTGCAGGCTGTCGATGTTCGGCGCCAGGTTGCGCCAGTGCAGTTGCACCAGCGCACCACCCGCCGCGGCCTCGCTGAACGCTTCGGCGCTGCCCACGCCAATGGCCTGGGACTGGCCGACGATCTTGACCAGCGCGGCAAAGCATTCGGTTTCGATGGCGGGGGAAAAATCCGTGCGCCCGCTGAGGTTGGCGAGCAACTTGCGCACCCCCGGCGCCATCAGGGTAGTGGCCAGCGGGTAGTCGAACAGGTCGTTGGTGGAGAGGCTTTCCTTGGCCAGCAACGGGTGCCCGGCGCGGCAGAAAAACACCCCGCGCCGGGGGCTGAGGGCGCGGGTCTGGTAGTTGGGATCGGCGTCGAAATGGCGGCCATCGGCGATGAAAAACTCAATATCTTCCCGGCCCAGGCTGCGGCTGAGGTTTTCCCAGTTATCCACCGCAAACCGGGTGCGCACGTTGGGGTGGGCGCTGATGAACTGCGCCACCGCCGTGGGCACCAACGCCACCGCCGCGCCCGGGCCACAGCCAAAACGCAGCTCGCCGGCGTCGAGTTTGGTCATCTGCGTGACCTGGCTGGTGAGCAACGCCGCCCCCTGCACCAGCGACAGCGCGTGTTGCAGCACCACTTGGCCTTCGGGCGTGGGGCGCAGGTCCTTGTGGCCGCGATCCACCAGCACACAGCCGAATTCTTGCTCCAAGCCCTGGATGCTGCGGCTGAACGCCGGTTGGGTGATGCCCATGGCTTCGGCGGCCCGAACGAAACTGCGGTGCTCGTTAAGGGCGATGAAGTAACGCAGTTGGCGCAGGTCCATGGCGGTCCGGGCGTGGGAAGGAGTGGTGGAGGGGGTTTTAGCGATTCGTGGGTTATTCCGTCAACGGCTATTAAATTTTCAATCTAGACCTAAAAGGAATATTGAAAACTCTCGATGGTGAGGAGCGCTTTACGCTCCAGCACGGGCGAGCCCCCTTGCTACAGGCGACAGCAGCGCAAAAAAACGATGCCTTTGACGAATACTTTTTATGCCGGCAAGGCATGCCGCCAGCGACGTTTTGGCCGCAGGCCTTGAACGGCGGGGCCTGGCGGGAATCACTTGAATGTCATATTCCATAAACACCTATAAAACACTCAAAAAATTACTTTAAGAGATAAATAACTCCCGCCAATCATTCCCTCCAGGACGACGCCGCCCACGGCGCTACGTCGATTTTCTGCAACCAAGGAGTGAAGCAATGGGCAACGTCCAGACCGCCAGCAAGCACGAGGTGCTGTGGCGCCAGGCACCGGGTGGTGAGTTGGTCGACCTGGGCCGCCCCCATCGCCTGCCGCTGGGGCAGTTGCGGTTGCAGCGTGCGCCCAAGGGCGTGCTGCGCCGCCGCGAAGGCATCGCCCTGGGCGCCCTGGCCCTGCTGCTGCACGGCGCAGTGCTGTATTGGGTGAGCCAGCAGCCGACGCCGGTGCTGCCCATCGTGCCGCCGGAAATTCCACCGATGACCATCGAGTTTTCCCAACCCGCGCCGCCCGTGGTCGAACCACCGCCGCCGCAGCCCGCACCGCCTCCGGTGGTAGAACCGCCACCGCCGGTGGAGGACGAGTTGGCGGTCAAGCCGCCCCCGCCCAAGCCTGTGCCCAAGCCAACACCCAAACCGGTGCCCAAGCCTGTGCCAAAACCGGCGCCCAAAGCTGTGGAGCAACCCCCGGCCCCACCGCAACCGCCAGCCCCCGTGGTGGCCGCCCCGGCACCGCCGGCACCTGCGCCAGTCACCCCGGCCTCAGCCAACGCCGCGTACCTGAAGAACCCGGCACCGCAGTACCCGTCACTGGCCCAGCGCCGGGGCTGGGAAGGCACCGTGCTGCTGCGGGTGCAGGTACTGGCCAGCGGCAAGCCCGGCGAAATCCAGATCCAGAAAAGCAGCGGCCGCCAGCAACTCGACGACGCAGCCCTGGCGGCGGTCAAGCGCTGGAGCTTTGTCCCGTCCAAGCGCGGCGACGTGGCCCAGGACGGCTGGGTCAGCGTACCGATCGATTTCAAGATTCATTAATCCCGACCACGGATGAGGTGCGGTGAAGCGCTATGGGGGAGCGGGCTCGACCGCCCCCCATGCACGCCCGCCCACCGCCTCGCACCATCGCCACAGAGGAACCACACCATGACATTACTGGCATCTCCCCTTGAATCCATCGAAAGCGCGGTGATCTGGCTGCTGGTGGTTTTTTCCGTCGCCACCTGGGGCCTGGCCCTGCTCAAAGGGGTGCAGTTCGCCCGCCTCAAGGCCCAGGACCGCAAGTTCCACAAGCACTTCTGGGCCGCCTCCAGCCTCGATTCGGCGGCGCCACTGAGCGAAAGCCACCCCGGTGCCGCCGCCCGTGTGGCCCAGGCCGGCTATGCGGCGATCCAGGTCGGCGAAGCGCCCCACACGGCGGACCTGAGCCAGGCCATCAACCACCAAGACCGCCTCGAACGGGCCCTGCGCCAGCAAATCGTGCGTGAACGCCGCTCCCTGGAAACCGGCCTCGCGGTGGTGGCCAGCATCGGTAGCACCTCGCCCTTCATCGGCTTGTTCGGCACTGTGTGGGGCATCATGGAAGCGCTCAAGGGCATCAGCGCGGCGGGCTCGGCGAGCCTGGAAACCGTGGCCGGGCCCATCGGCGCGGCGCTGGTGGCCACCGGCGTGGGGATCGCGGTCGCTGTGCCAGCGGTACTGGTCTACAACTACTTTTTGCGCCGCTTGAAGCTGACCGCCGCCGACCTGGACGACTTCGCCCACGACTTCTACAGCCTGGCGCAGAAGAGTTCGTTCCGCGTGCTGCTGCACCCCGCCGGGCAAAAAACCAGCGCCCCCGCCGCCGGGCAAAAAGTGAAGGAGGCGTCCTGATATGGCCTTCTCGACCCAAGACAGCGATGAGGTGCTGAGCGAAATCAACGTCACGCCCCTGGTGGACGTGATGCTGGTGCTGCTGGTGGTGTTTATCGTCACCGCGCCGCTATTGACCAACGCCATCCCGATCAACCTGCCCAAGACCGAGGCCGTGGCCCCGGTGGAACAAAAAGACCCATTGGTGGTGAGCATCGACGGTGCCGGCAAGGTGTTTATCAACAAGGATGAAATCCAACCCGACCTGCTGGAATTCAACCTACAGGCCGCCAAGGCCAAGACCCCCGACGTGCGCGTGCAATTGCAGGCCGACGACGGCGTCAACTACGGTGAAGTGGCGCGCGCCATGGCCGCCATCGAACGCGCGGGGATTACCAAGCTGTCGGTGATTACCGCCCGCTAAGCATTACCTTCACACGACTTTCGGACCGTCTCCTTGGCAGGGTGCGGTCCTTTTTTTGCTTCACGTTTTTAGCTTCACGCTTCAAGCCAAAGCCCTACCCCGCTCCGACTTGCCGCTTGTAGCTGCACACTAAAAACTAATTTTCTGGTTATTAACAAATAGCTTCTTATTCCTTAACGAACATAAAACTCGTCCCTATACTCGGCTGCAAAGACAACGCAGCAGGAGGGTTCCCCATGCGCAACGAGTCGATTCGCTATCTGATCGTGCCGGGCTGGCAAGGATCGCCAGAAGACCATTGGCAAAGCCATTGGCAGAACAGTTTGCCTAACAGCGCCCGCGTCGAGCAGGCCGATTGGTTGACGCCGCGCCGCGAGGATTGGGTTGCGGCGCTGGCCGAGGCGATTGCCGCCGACAGCACGCCGGTGATCCTCATCGCCCACAGCCTGGGTTGCATCACGGTGGCGCACTGGGCGGCGCAGGCACCGGTGAGCCTGCTGCGCCAGGTGCGCGGTGCCCTGCTGGTGGCGCCCGCCGATGTGGAGCGCCCGGCGTGCGCGCCGGCGCTGCGCAACTTTGCGCCGATCCCCGGCGATCTGCTGCCGTTCCCCAGCCAAGTGGTCAGTTCCGACAACGACAGCGCCGTCAGCGCCAGCCGTGCCCTGGCGCTGGCACGCAACTGGGGCGCCGAGGCGGGGATTCTTAGCGGCGCCGGGCATATCAATGTGAAGTCCGGGCACCAACGCTGGGAGCAGGGCTTCGCCTACCTCTATCGCCTGCAAAACCGCATGGAACAACACGCCCTGCGCCGCGCTTGAACCCTTTATTTCGTTAACGCCCCGCGTCTCCCGGCCGCCGTGGGCGGGAGTCTGCCATGAGCCTGCATGAAACCTTCGGTCAGCCGCTGCTGACCTTTCCCGATGCGGAAAAAAGCCCCCTGAGCATCCGCGCCAAAGCGCTGGTGTTCGTCGACCCACGCTCGCGGCAATTGCGCCACGAACTCGAACAACTGGCGCCCCGCGCCCTGCCCGTGCTGATCCGCGGCGAAACCGGCAGCGGCAAGGAGCTGCTGGCCCGGCACATCCACCGCGCCAGCGACCGCGGCGGCTTGTTCGTCTCGGTCAACTGCGGCGCCATCAGCCCGACCTACGCCGATGCCGAACTGTTCGGCTATACCGCCGGCAGCTACACCGGCTCGGCCAGCAGCCGCGCCGGGTGGTTCGGCTCGGCCAACGGCGGCACCCTGTACTTGGATGAAATCGGCGACTTGCCGCTGCCGATCCAGATCAAGCTGCTCGCCGCCCTGGAAAACCACGAGGTGACCCGCGTCGGCGCCCATCAGCCAAGCCCAGTGGACGTGCGCCTGGTGGCCGCCACCAGCATCGACCTGGCCCAAGCGGTGGCCGCCGGGAAATTCCACGAGCGGCTGTTCAACTACCTCAACGAGGGCCAACTGGAACTGCCGGCCCTGCGCGAGCGGGTGGGCGATATCGAGTCCCTGGCCGAGTACTTCCTGGGCATCTACAGCCAACGCCTGGCCTTGCCCGTGCCATTGATTAGCGAAGCCGCCCAGCGACTGCTGGAGCAGCACAGTTGGCCGGGCAACACCCGCGAACTGGAAAACGTCATCCATTTCGCCCTGTTGGTGAGCAGCGGCGACGAGATCCTGCCCGAGCACCTCAACCTGCCGCAGGGCCCCGAGCCGCTGGCCGCGATCGAGCAGCACATCACCCACATCGCCCGCAGTGGCGACGCCAGCCAACGCCAAGCCCTCAAACAACACCTGCAATCGCTGGCGGTGTTGTTGTAGAAAGCAGGCTCGCCGGCGGTGGGGTGCCTGACCGATTTTTTGCGGCCGCTGCGTGACCGAGCGCGGGCAAGCCCGCTTGCTACAAGGGTGGGGTGGCAAGTGAACAAAATGGAATATGAAAGTGAAAAAACATTATTGTTCGGGAATATAAAAACTCGGTATTGTCCGCTCCACGCCAGTGATAGCCCTTCACTGGCCCCTCACTTTTTAGCCGTTGTCGACAACGACAAATAAGGACACTGCATGAAAAAGGTTCTGTTGTTTACCGCATTGGCGGCTGCGCTGGCTGCGGGCATCGCCCAGGCCGGGGAAAAACTGGTGGTTGCCGCAACGCCCGTGCCCCACGCCGAGATTCTCGAACTGATTAAGCCCACCCTCGCCAAAGAAGGTGTGGACCTGGAAATCAAAGTCTTCACCGACTACGTGCAGCCTAACGTGCAGGTCGATCAGAAGCGTCTGGACGCCAACTACTTCCAGACCCTGCCCTACCTCAAAAGCTTCAACGAAGGCAAAGGCACGAACCTGGTGACCGTGATCGGCGTGCACGTCGAACCTTTCGGCGGCTACTCCAAGAAGGTCAAGAGCCTGTCCGAGCTCAAGGACGGCGCCACG
Source organism: Pseudomonas sp. MF08875 (assembly GCF_059862525.1). Lineage (NCBI taxonomy): Bacteria > Pseudomonadati > Pseudomonadota > Gammaproteobacteria > Pseudomonadales > Pseudomonadaceae > Pseudomonas > Pseudomonas sp. MF08875. The sequence continues at coordinate 85,551 of NZ_JCBCUW010000019.1, read as the reverse complement.
ATCGCCCTGCCGAACGAAGGCAGCAACAGCGGCCGTGCGCTGATCCTGCTGCAAAAGGCTGGCCTGATCGAACTCAAGGACCCGAAAAACGCCCTGGCCACACCCAAGGACATCGGCAAAAACCCGCACAACTTCAAGTTCAAGGAACTGGAATCGGCCCTGCTGCCGCGCGTGCTGGACCAGGTCGACCTGGCCATGATTAACACCAACTACGCCCTGGAAGCGGGCCTGAACCCGGCCAAGGATGCGTTGGTGATCGAAGGCTCCGACTCGCCTTACGTGAACTACCTGGTGTCGCGTCCGGACAACAAGGACGCCGCCGCCATCCAGAAACTCGCCAAGGCCCTGACCAGCCCAGAGGTCAAAGCCTTCATCGAGAAGAAATACGGCGGCGCGGTACTGCCGGCGTTCTGATACACCGGGTTCGCCCACACAAAAACGCCGACGGCTGGTACAGCGTCGGCGTTTTTTTGTGGCTGGGGCTTGAGGCTTGTGGGAGCGCGGTCGCCCGCGATGGCGGTATTGCTGCCGATAAACCTCTATCGGCTGTACCGGCCCCATCGCGGGCAAGGCCCGCTCCCACAGGGTGTGCCTCTGGTTTGCTGCTTACCCTTGGGCCGAGGCCGCCGGGCGGCGGGCGGTGGGTTGTTTCCAGGAGTCGGCGGCGCTTTCTTCGATGGCTTGCTGGATCGCGCGTTTGCGATGTTCTTCGGCGCGGCGGCTGAAGTACCAGACCAGGAAAGTCACCAGCGACACCGCCAGCAGGATCAGGCTGGCCACGGCGTTGATTTCCGGCTTCACGCCCAGGCGCACCGCCGAGAAGACTTCCATCGGCAACGTGGTGGAGCCCGGCCCGGAGACGAAGCTGGCCAGCACCAAGTCATCCAGGGACAGGGCGAACGACATCATGCCGCCCGCCGCCAGCGAAGGCGCGATCATCGGGATGGTAATCAGGAAGAACACCTTCCACGGACGCGCCCCAAGGTCCATGGCCGCCTCTTCGATGGACAGGTCCAGCTCACGCAAGCGTGCCGACACCACCACCGCCACATAGGCCGCACAGAAGGTCGTGTGAGCGATCCAAATGGTGACGATGCCGCGTTCCTGCGGCCAGCCGATCATTTGCGCCATGGCCACGAACAGCAGCAGCAGCGACAGACCGGTAATGACCTCGGGCATGACCAGCGGTGCGGTGACCAGGCCACCGAACAGCGTGCGGCCCTTGAAGTGGGTGATGCGCGTGAGCACGAACGCCGCCAGGGTGCCCAGCGCCACCGCCGCGATGGCGGTGTAGCAGGCGATTTCCAGGGAGCGCATGACCGAGCCCATCAACTGGGTGTTGTCCAGCAGGCCCACGTACCACTTGATCGACCAGCCGCCCCACACCGTGACCAGGCGCGAGGCGTTGAACGAGTAGATCACCAGGATCAGCATCGGCAGGTAGATGAAGATCAACCCCACCACCAGCATCAGGCTTGAAAAACTGAAGCGCTTCATTCCTTGCCCTCCATTTCTTTGGCCTGACTGCGGTTGAACAGGATGATCGGCACAATCAGGATCGCCAGCATCACCACGGCCAGGGCAGACGCTACCGGCCAGTCACGGTTGTTGAAGAATTCTTGCCACAGCACTTTACCGATCATCAGGGTTTCCGGGCCGCCCAGCAGCTCGGGGATGACGAACTCGCCCACCACCGGGATGAACACCAGCATGCAGCCGGCGATGATGCCGTTTTTCGACAACGGCACGGTGATTTTCCAGAAGCTGTTGAAGGTGCTCGAACCCAGGTCGGATGCGGCTTCGAGCAGGCTGTTGTCGTGCTTCACCAGGTTGGCGTACAGCGGCAGGATCATGAACGGCAGGTACGAATAGACCACGCCTATGTACACCGCGATGTTGGTGTTGAGGATCTGCAACGGCTCGCTGATAAGGCCCATCGACATCAAAAAGCCATTGAGCAAACCGTTGTTGCTCAGGATGCCCATCCACGCATAGACACGGATCAGGATCGCGGTCCAGGTCGGCATCATGATGAGCAGCACCAGCACGGTCTGCATTTCCTTGCGCGCGCTGGCGATGGCGTAGGCCATCGGGTAACCGATCAGCAGGCACAGCAAGGTGCTGAAGAACGCCATTTTCAGCGAGCCCAGGTACGCGGCGATGTACAGCTCGTCGTCGGTGAGCATCGCGTAGTTGGCGAAGTTGAGCAGCACTTGCAGCTTCTGGTCGACGTAGCTGTAGATTTCCGTGTACGGCGGAATGGCCACGTCAGCTTCGGTGAAGCTGATCTTCAGGACGATGAAGAACGGCAGCATGAAGAACAGGAACAGCCACAGGAACGGGATGCCGATGACCAGTTGCCGGCCACCGGGGATTATTCGATGCAGGGCGCGTTTGAGTTTGCGGATTTTCATGAGCGCAGTACCACGCCGCTGTCGTCTTCCCACCATACGAACACTTCATCGCCCCAGGTCGGCCGCAGGCCCTGGCGCTCGGCGTTGGCCACGAACGACTGCACCAATTTGCCGCACGGCAATTCGACGTGGAACACCGAATGGCCGCCCAGGTAGGCGATGTCGTGCACCTTGCCGCGCGACCAGTTGTACTCGTACTCGGGCTGGGTGGTGGTGATGAGCAGTTTTTCCGGGCGGATCGCGTAGGTCACCGATTTGTCCTGCACCGAAGTGGTCACGCCGTGGCCGACGTAGATGCTGCGCTCCAGTTCCGGACTGGTAATCAGCGCGTGGCCCTCGGCGTCTTCGACCACTTCGCCCTCGAAGATATTGACGTTGCCGATGAACTCGCACACCAGGCGGCTGGTGGGGGTTTCGTAGATGTCGATGGGGCTGCCGATCTGCGCGATCCAGCCCAGGTGCATGATGGCGATGCGCTCGGCCATGGTCATGGCCTCTTCCTGGTCGTGGGTCACCATTACGCAGGTCACACCCACGCGCTCGATGATTTCCACCAGTTCCAGCTGCATCTGCGAGCGCAGTTTTTTATCCAGCGCGCCCATCGGTTCGTCGAGCAACAGCAGCTTGGGGCGCTTGGCCAGGGAGCGGGCCAGCGCCACCCGCTGGCGTTGGCCGCCGGAAAGCTGATGGGGTTTGCGCTTGGCGTACTGGCTCATTTGCACCAGCTTGAGCATCTCGGCCACACGGGCCTCGACCTCAGCCTTGGGAATCTTGTCCTGTTGCAGGCCGAACGCAATGTTCTGGGCCACGGTCATGTGGGGGAACAGGGCGTAGGACTGGAACATCATGTTGATCGGCCGCTCGTAGGGCGGCATGTCGGTGATGTCGACGCCATCGAGGAAGATCCGCCCTTCGGTGGGCCGCTCGAACCCGGCCAGCATGCGCAGCAGGGTGGATTTTCCCGAGCCGGAACCGCCGAGCAGGGCGAAGATTTCGCCTCTCTTGATTTCCAGGGACACGTCGTCCACGGCAATCGTCTCGTCGAATTTTTTCGTGACCCGGTCGATTTTGACCAACACCTGTTTAGGGTTTTGGCCGCCCTCGAGGGCTTTCTTGTAGGCGCCGGAGGCAACTGCCATTTACGAAACTCCCAACAAAATTTGCAGTTCGCCCCATGCGGGCGAACCTTGGATAGTTTGAGCGTCTACCGCCCCTTACTTGCCCGACTTGACCTTGGTCCAGCTACGGGTCATCACGCGTTGGATCTTGGGTGGCAGTTCCGAGTTGACGAACAGCCGATCGACAATGTCTTGCGGTGGGTAAACCGTTTCATCCGTGCGGATCGACTGATCCATCAACTTGTCGGCCGCCGGGTTGGGGTTGGCGTAGCCGACGTAGTCACTGACCTGGGCGATGACTTTGGGGGTCAGCAGGTAGTTGATGAAGGCGTGGGCTTGCTTGGAGTTGCTCGAATCCGCCGGGATGGCCAGCACGTCGAACCACAGGTTGGCGCCTTCCTTGGGAATCACGTAGGCGATTTCAAAGTCTTTCTTGTTCTCCGCCGCCCGGGCACGGGCCTGGAACACGTCGCCGGAGAAGCCGGCCGCTACGCAAATGTCGCCATTGGCCAGGTCGGAGATGTACTTGGACGAGTTGAAGTAGGTCACGTAAGGCCGCACCGCCATCATCTTGGCTTCGGCTTTCTTATAGTCCTGGGGGTTCTGGCTGTTGGGGTCCAGGCCCATGTAGTTCAACACCGCCGGGAGCATTTCATCGGCGGAATCGAGGAAAGCGACGCCGCAACTGGACAGCTTCTTGATGTTTTCCGGCTCGAACAGCATGGCCCAGGAGTCGATCTTGTCGATGCCCAGTGCCTTGAGTTTCTCGACGTTGTAGCCGATGCCGTTGGTGCCCCACAGGTACGGCACCGCGTACTGGTTGCCCGGGTCGTTCTTTTGCAGGCGCTTGAGCAACGCCGGGTCGAGGTTGGAATAGTTGGGCAGTTGCGCCTTGTCCAGTTTCTGGAAGGCGCCGGCCTTGATCTGCTTGCCCAGGAAGTGGTTGGACGGCACGACCACGTCATAGCCGGTGCGCCCGGCCAGCAACTTGCCTTCCAGGGTTTCGTTGGAATCGAACACGTCATACACCGGTTTGATGCCGGTGGTTTTCTCGAAATCTGCCAGGGTGGTCTCGCCGATATAGTCCGACCAGTTATAAATGTGCACCGTGGGTGCTGCTTGTACGCTGGCGGCCGCCATCAGGGCCGCACCCGCAAACAAGGCTTTGCGAAATAAAGAAATAGGCAAGTGGAGGTCCTCTTAAATAGTTGGGCCCAAGTTGCCCCGCGTTACATGACAGCTGATCGCTGCCTGACAACTAAACCGGCGCGCAACTTACCCTCGATAAACCGATCCAGCAAAACTTTTATGTCGTTGAAGGCTTATGTCGCCGTTGCCACCGGCCGCGATGGCCCGAAACGGGTGCCCATCGCGGCCTTTGGCAGCGGCTACAGCAAAGCCGCCGGGGTTACTTGCCCGACTTGATCTTGGTCCAGCTGCGGGTCAGCAGGCGCTGGGTCGCGGCCGGCAGGTCGGCGATGGCATACAGCTTGGCCATCACGTCGGCCGGTGGGTAAACGCCCGGGTCGCTGGTGATTTCCTTGTCCACCAGGGGGGTGGCCGCCGCGTTGCCGTTGGGGAAGCGCACGGCGTCGGTGATTTCGGCCATGATTTCTGGCTTCATCAGGAAGGTCATGAACTTGTAGGCGCCTTCGACGTTTTCCGCATCTTTAGGGATGGCGACCATGTCGAAGAAGCTGCCAGCACCTTCTTTGGGGATGTTGTAGTCAACTTTGACCTTGGCGCTGGACTCCGCGGCGCGGGCCTTGGCCTGGTAGATGTCGCCCGAGTAACCGATGGCCACGCAGATGTTGCCCTGGGCCAGGTCACCGATGTACTTGGAGGAGTGGAAGTAGCCGATCGATGGACGCACTTTAAGGAACAAGGCTTCGGCTTCGGCCAGTTGCTTCTTGTCCTGGCTGTCGGTCGGGTAGCCCAGGTAATGCAGGGCGGCCGGGATCATCTCGGTCGGCGAATCGAGGAAGCTGATGCCGCAGGACTTGAGCTTGGCAGCGTTTTCAGGCTTGAACACCAGGTCCCAGGAGTTGGTCGGTGCGTCGGCGCCCAGTGCGGCTTTGACCTTCTCGGCGTTATAGCCGATGCCGATCGAGCCCCACATGTACGGGAAGGCGTGGGCGTTGTTGGGGTCGCTGACCGAAACAGCCTTGAGCAGGTCAGGGTTGAGGTTTTTCCAGTTCGGCAGCTTGGATTTGTCCAGTTCCAGGTAAACGCCCGCCTTGATCTGCTTGGCCAGGAAGTTGTTGGACGGCACCACGATGTCGTAGCCGGACTTACCGGCCAGCAGCTTGGCTTCCAGGGTTTCGTTGCTGTCGAATACGTCGTAGACGACCTTGATCCCCGACTCTGCCTCGAATTTCTTGATGGTGTCCGGCGCAATGTAGTCGGACCAGTTGTAGACGTGCAGCACCTTGTCATCGGCCTGAGCTGCACCCGCCATCAGCCCCGCCAGGGACAATGCGAGGAGGGTCTTGCCTGCGTGTTTCATTCCTACTGCCTTCATGCGACATGCTCCAATTGTTCTTTTAATCCACATTCTTGTTCACCAAGAGCCGGTGGCCAACGCCTGGGCGACTCGAACGGTGGGTAGTCTGGCAAGATCCAAGGCAGGCTTTCAAGAAAAAGACCCTCCTTCAACTTGCTCTGGGCCAGGCGCGACGAGCGCCCCTGGCCCAGAGACTAGCACTTAGCCATGTAACGCACTCAGGGTCAGGTCCAGGCACAGGCGCGCCTTGGCTACCAACTCATCGATCTCGGCCAGGCTGATGACCAGCGGCGGCGCGATAATCATGGTGTCGCCCACGGCGCGCATAATCAGGCCGTTATCGAAGCAGAACTGCCGGCAGATCATGCCCACGCCCTTGCCCTCATAGCGCGCACGGGTGGCCTTGTCCTTGACCAGCTCGATGGCCCCCAGCAAACCCACCCCGCGAACTTCGCCCACCAACGGGTGATCGTTGAGTTCACGCAAACGCTTTTGCAAGTACGGTGCCGTTTCGCTGTGCACGCGCTCGATAATTTTCTCGTCGCGCAGAATGCGGATGTTTTCCAGGGCCACGGCTGCGGCAACCGGGTGGCCGGAATAGGTGAAGCCATGGTTGAAGTCGCCGCCCTCGTTGAGCACCGCCACCACTTCGTCGCGCACGATCAGGCCACCCATGGGGATGTAGCCGGAGGTCAGGCCCTTGGCGATGGTCATCATGTCGGGCTTGAGGCCGTAGAAATCGCTACCGAACCACTCACCGGTGCGGCCGAAACCACAGATCACCTCGTCGGCAACGAACAGGATGTCGTACTTGGCGAGGATTTCCTTGATGCGCGGCCAGTAGGTTTCTGGCGGCACGATCACCCCGCCCGCGCCCTGGATCGGCTCGGCGATGAAGGCGCCGACGTTATCGACACCGACTTCGAGGATTTTCTCTTCCAGTTGGTTGGCCGCCCACACGCCGAACTCTTCGGCGCTCATGTCGCCACCTTCACCGAACCAATAAGGCTGCGGGATGTGGACGATGCCCGGGATCGGCAAGTCGCCCTGCTCATGCATGTAGGTCATGCCGCCCAGGCTGGCGCCGGCGACGGTGGAGCCGTGGTAGCCGTTGATGCGGCTGATGATGGTTTTCTTGTTCGGCTGGCCCTTGATCGCCCAGTAATGGCGGACCATGCGCAGCATGGTGTCGTTGCCTTCGGAGCCCGAGCCGGTGAAGAACACGTGCTTCATACCTTGCGGGGCGATATCGGCGATGACCTTGGCCAACTCCAGCACGGGCGGGTGAGCGGTCTGGAAGAACAGGTTGTAGTACGGCAGTTCACGCATCTGTTTGCTGGCCGCATCGGCCAGTTCATCGCGACCGTAGCCGATGGCCACGCACCACAGGCCGGCCATGCCGTCCAGGATCTTGTTGCCTTCACTGTCCCACAGGTAAACGCCCTTGGCGTTGGTGATGATGCGCGGGCCTTTCTCTTTCAATTGCTTGAAATCGCTGAACGGCGCCAGGTGATGGTCGTTGCTCAGGGCTTGCCATTCACGGGTTTGCGGGTTGTTGCTGGTCATACCAATCTCCTAATGGTTCCAAGTGAGCGCGTGGCGCCTGGGCACCACGCCCGGCGTATCAGACGGCGAAGAGCAGGAACTCCCTTTCCCACGAACTGATGACGCGCTTGAAGTTTTCATGCTCGGCCCGCTTGACCGCGACGTAGCCGGTGATGAATTTGTGGCCCAGGTACTTCTCGATGGTCTTGCTGTTTTCCATGCGCTCCAGGGCGTCTTCGATGGTCAGCGGCAGGCGCAGGTTGCGTCGCTCGTAGCCACGGCCCACCACGGGCGCGCTGGGGTTGAGCCCTTCGACCATGCCGATGAAGCCGCATAACAGGCTCGCGGCAATCGCCAGGTAGGGGTTGGCGTCGGCGCCCGGCAAGCGGTTTTCCACGCGACGGTTCTGCGGGCCGGCATCCGGCACACGCAGGCCCACGGTGCGGTTTTCTTCGCCCCACTCCACGTTCACCGGCGCCGAGGTATCGGGCAGGAAGCGGCGGAACGAGTTGACGTTGGGCGCGAACAGCGGCAGCAGCTCGGGGATGAACTTCTGCAGGCCGCCGATGTGGTGCAGGAACAGCTGGCTCATGCTGCCGTCTTCGTTGGAGAACACGTTCTTGCCGGTCTCCAGGTCGATGATGCTCTGGTGCAGGTGCATGGCGCTGCCGGGCTCGCCGGTCATGGGCTTGGCCATGAAGGTGGCGGCCACATCGTGCTTGAGCGCCGCCTCGCGCATGGTGCGCTTGAACACCAGGATCTGGTCGGCCAGGGACAGGGCATCGCCGTGACGGAAGTTGATTTCCATCTGCGCCGTGCCGTCCTCGTGGATCAAGGTATCGAGGTCCAGGTCCTGCAACTCGCACCAGTCGTAGACGTCTTCAAACAACGGGTCGAATTCGTTGGCCGCTTCTATAGAGAAGGACTGACGACCGGTTTCCGGGCGCCCGGAGCGGCCCACGGGCGGCTGCAACGGGTAGTCGGGGTCGTCGCTGCGCTTGGTCAGGTAGAACTCCATTTCCGGCGCCACGATCGGCTGCCAGCCCTTGTCGGCATAGAGTTTCAGGACTTTCTTGAGCACGTTGCGCGGCGACAGCTCGATGGGGTTGCCTTGCTTGTCGTAGGTGTCGTGGATCACCTGGGCGGTGGGCTCGACGGCCCAGGGCACGACAAACACCGCGTTCTGGTCGGGGCGGCAGATCATGTCGATGTCCGCCGGGTCCAGCAGTTCGTAATAGATGTCGTCTTCGACGTAGTCGCCCGTTACGGTTTGCAGCAGGACACTCTCGGGCAGGCGCATGCCTTTTTCGGCGATGAACTTGTTGGTCGGCGAGATCTTGCCCCGGGTGATCCCGGTCAGGTCGCTAATCATGCATTCGACTTCTGTGATCTTGTGGTCTTTCAACCAATCGGTGAGCTGGTCGAGGTTGTTACTCATAAATGCCTCTGGGCTGAGTGTCCTGACTTCTTATTAAGTCAGGCGTTGTTTGACGCATCGGCGTCGCGTTGTATCGAACGCTGGCGGCAGGCCTCGCCAAAGGCCTGGAAGATGGCGAGGTAGTCGGGGTTGGAGCTTACCTGCCATTCGGGGTGCCACTGCACACCTAAAGCAAAAGCCTTGCCTTGCACGACCGAAAAAGCCTCGATCAGGCCATCCGGCGCGGTGGCCTCGGCCCGCAACCCAGGCGCCAGATGCTGCACACCCTGGCTGTGGATCGAGTTGACCTGGATCTGCCCCGGCAGGCCCAGCCCTGCCAACACGCCCCCCGGCACAATGCTCACCGCGTGTGCGGGGCCGTACTGCACGTCCACGGGTTGGCTGTCGTCTTCGCGGTGGTCGAGCATGCCCGGCACTTCGTGCACCTTCTGGTACAGGCTACCGCCAAAGGCCACGTTCATTTCCTGGAAGCCACGGCAAATCCCCAGCACCGGTACGCCCGCGGCGATGGCCGCGCGGATCAAGGGCAAGGTGGTGGCGTCGCGTGCAGGATCATGAGCAGTGCCAGGCTCACTGGCCGGCCCGCGGTAATGAAAAGGTTCGACGTTGGAGGGTGAGCCGGTAAAGAGGAGACCGTCCAGACCGTCAAGAATATCGGTCGGTTCGAGCAGGGGCCCGAGGGACGGGATAATCAATGGCAAGCCCTTGGCAGCAGTGGCCACTGCCCGGACGTACTTATCGCCACTGATGTGATAAGCATGCAGACCGACCTGTTTGGAGCAGGCCGTGACGCCGATTAAGGGCAGGCGAGCCATGTAGCACCCCGGTATTATTGCTGTTATGGGTTTGAATCGAGCTTAGCCTTGTTCATTTTTTTACACAACACCCCCGTAAAAAATACAACACGGCCCGCTCAAGCCCGCGAAGGACCAGCGCCATAACGGCAAAAAAATGCCCCGATTTGCCCCTAAAATGGCCTGCTAGCGCTTTTTTAGGGCACAAAAGGCCTCGCTTGACTTCGGCATGCCGTTCGGGTTGACTGGAATCCAAAGAGATCAATGATTGATATTTTTAACAACAAAGGTGTTGCATCATGTCGGTACCCCCGCGTGCCGTTCAGCTTAACGAAGCGAACGCGTTCCTTAAGGAACATCCTGAGGTTCTGTACGTTGACCTTCTGATTGCGGATATGAATGGTGTGGTGCGCGGCAAGCGCATCGAACGCACCAGCCTCCACAAGGTTTACGAGAAAGGCATCAACCTGCCGGCCTCCCTTTTTGCCCTGGATATCAACGGCTCTACGGTGGAAAGCACCGGCCTTGGCCTGGACATCGGTGATGCTGACCGAATCTGTTATCCAATCCCCGACACCCTGTGCAATGAACCCTGGCAGAAGCGCCCTACCGCGCAACTGTTGATGACCATGCACGAACTCGAAGGCGAGCCGTTCTTCGCCGACCCGCGTGAAGTATTGCGTCAGGTCGTGGCCAAGTTCGACGAGTTGGGCCTGACCATCTGCGCCGCATTCGAGCTGGAGTTCTACCTGATCGACCAGGAGAACGTGAACGGCCGCCCCCAACCGCCACGCTCACCGATTTCCGGCAAGCGCCCGCACTCGACACAGGTCTACCTGATCGACGACCTCGACGAATACGTCGATTGCTTGCAGGACATTCTCGAAGGCGCCAAAGAGCAAGGCATCCCCGCCGACGCCATCGTCAAGGAAAGTGCCCCAGCGCAGTTCGAGGTGAACCTGCACCACGTCGCCGACCCGATCAAGGCCTGCGACTACGCCGTCCTGCTCAAGCGCCTCATCAAGAACATCGCCTACGACCATGAAATGGACACCACCTTCATGGCCAAGCCCTACCCGGGCCAGGCTGGCAATGGTTTGCACGTCCACATTTCGATCCTGGACAAAGATGGCAAGAACATCTTCGCCAGCGAGGATCCCGAGCAGAACGCCGCACTGCGTCACGCGATCGGCGGTGTGCTGGAGACCCTGCCCGCGCAAATGGCTTTCCTGTGCCCCAACGTCAACTCCTACCGCCGCTTCGGTGCACAGTTCTATGTGCCGAACGCGCCGTGCTGGGGCCTGGATAACCGCACCGTGGCCGTGCGCGTGCCCACCGGTTCCGCCGACGCGGTACGCTTGGAACACCGCGTGGCCGGCGCCGACGCCAACCCTTACCTGCTGATGGCTTCGGTTTTGGCGGGTGTGCACCACGGCTTGACCAACAAGATCGAGCCTGGCGCACCGGTGGAAGGCAACAGCTACGAGCAGAACGAACAAAGCCTGCCGAACAACCTGCGCGATGCCTTGCGCGAGTTGGATGACAGCGAAGTAATGGCCAAGTACATCGACCCTAAGTACATCGATATCTTCGTCGCCTGTAAGGAAAGCGAGCTGGAGGAGTTCGAACACTCCATCTCCGACCTCGAATACAACTGGTACTTGCACACCGTGTAAGCGCTGGCGCTCAAAAACAACGCCGCAGGCCCATGGCCCGCGGCGTTTTTTTGTGCCCACGGAATGCGCGCGCTCATGTAGGACAGAACCACCACGTCATCACGTACAATGCCCGCAGCCTTGCAGGAGATTTCGATGACCCGCCCCGCCACTCCCCGTAAACCCCGCACCAGCAGCCAGGCGCGGATCGACTCCATCCTCGATGCCGCCCGCACGCTACTGGCCGCCGAGGGCGTGGCCAACCTGTCGATCTATGGCGTGGCGAAACTGGCGGGTATTCCGGCCTCTTCGGTCTATCACTTTTTCGCCAGCGTCCCGGCGCTGCTCGAAGCCTTGACCGCCGATATCCACGCCGCATTCCGCGCGGCCCTGCAAGCGCCCATCGACCACGCTCCGCTCAAGGGCTGGCACGACCTCTCGCGCCTGGTGGAGCAACGCATGCTGGACATCTACGACCAGGACGCCGCCGCCCGCCAATTGATCCTCGCCCAGCACGGCCTCACCGAAGTCACCCAGGCCGACCGCCAGCACGACATCGAGCTGGGCGACCTGATGCACAAGTTGTTCGACCACCACTTCCAACTGCCCCGGCTACCCGATGACGTTGACGTCTTCGCCCTGGCCATGGAACTGGGCGACCGCGTCTACGCCCGCTCGGTGCAGCAACACGGGCAAATCACCCCGCGCATGGCCGAGGAAGGCATGCGGGTGTTCGACGCTTATTTGGGGTTGTATCTGCCGCCCTATTTGCCCAAGCGCGAACACCCGATCTGAGGCCTAGGCAGCCATGCGCTGCGCGCCAATGGCCGACAGCGCAAACGCCAAGGCCGCACCCTCGAGCTGCTGCCCATAGTGCTCGCGCAGCTGCGGTTCCCAACCGATGACCTCGTCCAACAGGTCGCTAGCCTGCTGCGGTGCCAGGCCAAAATGCGCGGCGTGGCTGAGCAGGTTGCCGCGGTTGATGACCCGCCCTTCGCGCCCCACCGCCATCGACAAGTACGCGGGCGAACTGCCGTCCATGCTCGGCACCACGTCGTACATCGGCGCCAGGCGCCAACCTTGCCCCAACCAAAGCACCGCGTGGTTCTTTGGATGATCGTCGTCGTTGCCCACCAGGGCGTTGAAGCACATGCGCTTGAACAACTCATGCCGGTCCTCATCCGGCGCGCCCCGGCGCTGTAGCTCATTGGCCAAGGCGCCATACACCCAGGCGCTGTGGTCAGCGCCATGCCAATCGGCATCGAGCAACGTCAGGGCGCTCAACATAGGAATGCGGCGGCCGCTGTCGGCGGGCGGCAGGCGATCGAAGCGCTTGACCAGCAAGGTCGATGGCTGGCCCGCATACAGCGCTGTGCGCGCCACATTCAGGCCCTTGAGGGCTGCGAAGGTCATGCACGCGTGTTCCAGCGCCGGTACATCGCAACTGTCATAGCGGTCGCGAGGCTTGACCAGCATCAACACCCCCTGATCTTGCAAGGTCCGCTTGGGCCGAGCCCCGCCCAGGGACGAACGCTGCTTGCGCATCTTCAACGTAGCGATGGCTTCGTCGTCCAACTGGTTGTCGAAAATCGCCTCGGCAGCTTCTATGAATGGTGCCAGCCCCTTGAGGCTCGGCAACGGCTCGCGGCCCAGGCCGGGCGGCGGATGGCGTGTCGTGCCCACCATCAAGTTGCCCGCGCGGTCGTTGTTGGGCGACTTGAGCAGATAATCGATCGGCGCCAGTTCGGCTCGCGCAATATCACGCAGCACCCGTTCGCCCCACCCGTCAGGCATGGCGTCGTTGATAAAACCGGGCACGCCCTGGTTTTTCGTGATGGCACTGAAGGGCTCCTCACGCAGCGGGTAGCGAATCGGGTCCGGCACCCAGCCCTGGGTGGCGACGTAGTCGGGGTCGTAGACGAACTCGCCCTGCCCCTGGCTGAGGGTCAAACGCCCGAGGGTCAGCACGTCGCCCGTTTGCGGGTGCTCCATGTAAATGTATGCGCGCCCCATCAGAATTCCCCCTTCGGCTTGGGTAACCGCACCCGCACGGCGGCACGCGGATCATGGACCTGAAATTGCGACGAAGACGCCAACTGCTCGAGGCTGCGGAACACTTCGCCGGTCAGCCCCAAATGCCAAAGCACCAGCATGAATGAGCGCAACTCCACCGAGGGGTCGCCAGACTCGATCTTGCGCAAACTGCGCTCGGAAACCCCCAACGCCCGCGCAAGATCCTTCTGGCGCTGCTTGGTTTGTAGGCGACGGCTTTTTACCAAAAGCCCGATGGCGTGCAGGTTATCGCTGCATTCGATGGGAAAAAACTCAGTCATAAAGCGCGCCTCAGTGCCTCTAAAAACCCTTAAGACGCACCCTAGCACCGATTAACCCTAAATAAAATACTCATAAAGCGCACTTTAAGGCTCTTTATATTGATTAATGGGCATTAAAACGCCCTTTAAAAGCAAATAACCTCCCATAAAAAACCCCGAAGGGCTCACGCCGTCCGGGGCCGTGCCTGGCGCATGGATCACAACTTGGCGATGGAAACCTCGGTGGATTTAACAAAAGCGATCACCTCGCTGCCGATCACCAGTTCCAGCTCTTTGACCGAGCGAGTGGTGATGACGGAAGTGACGATGCCGGAAGCGGTTTGCACGTCGATTTCCGACAACACATCGCCTTCGACAATTTCCTTGATGGTGCCTTTGAACTGGTTGCGCACGTTGATGGCTTTAATGGTCATGGTGTTGCTCCTAGGGTCGGTATTGAGTGGCGAGCGGCAAGCTTCAAGCGGCAAGTCAAAGCAAAAGCGCTTCCTCTTGAAGCTTGCAGCTCAACACTTGCAACTGCCTTCATTGCGCCCAACGCAGTTGCGTGGGCAGGGGTGACACGGGTTCTGGTTCGGGCGGGCTGCCGGGCAGCGACAGCACGCGGTTAAGCACTTCGGTTTCCAGGGTGGCCAGGCGATGGGAGCCGCGGACCCGGGGGCGTGGCAGTTCCACGACAAGGTCCAGGCCGACTTCGCCGTCTTCGATCAGGATCACCCGGTCGGCGATGGCCACGGCCTCGCTGACATCGTGGGTCACCAGCAGCACGGTGAAGCCGTGTTGCTGCCAGAGGCGTTCGATCAGTTGCTGCATCTCGATGCGGGTCAGGGCGTCCAGCGCGCCCAGCGGCTCGTCGAGCAGCAGCAGGCGCGGTTGATGGATCAGCGCGCGGGCCAGGGCCACCCGTTGTTTCTGGCCCCCGGACAGCGCCGCCGGCCATTCCTCGGCGCGGTCGGCAAGGCCTACCGCGTCGAGGGCCTCCAAGGCCTTGGCGCGCCAGTTGCCCGTGAGCCCCAGGCCCACGTTGTCGATGACTTTTTTCCAGGGCAGCAAACGCGCCTCTTGGAACATCAGCCGCGTGTCGTCGCGGGCCGCGCTCAGCGGCGCGGAGCCGGCGAGCAGTTCGCCGCCGCTGGGCAGGTCGAGGCCGGCGAGCAGGCGCAGCAAGGTGCTCTTGCCGCAGCCGCTGCGCCCCACCACCGCGACAAATTGCCCGGCCGGGATATGCAGGTCGATTTCGCGCAGCACCTGGCGCGCGCCGAAGGTTTTTTGCAGCTTGCGCACCGCCAGCGGAATACCGCGCAGCAGGCGCGGCGGTTGTTGAGCGGTCATGCCGCACCTCCCTTGGCCACTTGATAGGCCGGGTGCCAGCGCAGCCACACGCGCTCCAGGCCACGGGCCGCGAGGTCGGCGAGTTTGCCGAGCACCGCGTAAAGGACGATGGCCAGCACCACCACATCGGTTTGCAGGAATTCGCGGGCGTTCATCGCCAGGTAGCCGATGCCGGAGCTGGCGGAAATGGTCTCGGCCACGATCAACGTCAACCACATAAAGCCCAGGGCAAAGCGCACGCCCACCAGAATCGACGGCAAAGCGCCGGGCAGGATCACCTGGCGGAACAGGCCGAACCCGGACAACCCGTAGCTGCGCGCCATTTCCACCAGCGCCGGGTCGACGTTGCGGATGCCGTGGTAGGTATTGAGGTAGATCGGGAACAGCGTGCCCAGGGCGACCAGGAAAATCTTCGCCGACTCATCGATGCCGAACCACAGGATCACCAACGGGATCAACGCCAGGTGCGGCACGTTGCGGATCATTTGCACCGAACTGTCCAGCAGGCGTTCGCCCCACTTCGACAGGCCGGTGATAAAGCCCAGGGCCAGGCCGATACCGCCGCCGATGACGAACCCCAAGCCCGCACGCCAGCCGCTGATCGCCAGGTGCTGCCAGATATCGCCGCTGCGCACCAACTCAACGCCTGCGCCAATCACCGCGCTCGGCGCGGGCAGAATCCGCGTAGACAGCCACCCCGCCGACACCGACAACTGCCACACCGCCAGCAGCAGCACCGGCAGCAACCAGGGCGCCAGGCTGTGGATAAGTTTGTTGTTCATGACCACGCCTCAGCTCTGGGACGCGGCTTTGGGGAGGATGTCGTTGGCCACCATCTCACCGAACGGGCTCACGTAGCCGCCGGTTTTCGGCACCTCGGGGCGTTCCACATCCAAGTGCGGGAACAACAGCTCGGCCACGCGGTACGACTCTTCCAGGTGCGGGTAGCCAGAGAAAATAAAGGTGTCGATGCCCAGCGCCGCGTATTCCTTGACCCGCGCCGCCACGGTCGGGCCATCGCCCACCAGCGCCGTGCCGGCACCGCCGCGCACCAGGCCCACGCCCGCCCACAGGTTGGGGCTGACCTCCAGGTTGTCGCGGCTGCCGCCGTGCAGCGCGGCCATGCGTTGCTGGCCCACCGAGTCGAAGCGCGCCAGAGACGCCTGGGCACGGGCGATGGTGTCTTCGTCCAGGTGGGAGATGAGTTTGTCGGCGGCTTTCCAGGCCTCTTCGTTGGTTTCCCGCACGATCACATGCAAGCGGATACCGAAGCGCACGGTGCGCCCCAGCTTGGCGGCCTTGGCGCGCACTTGCTCGATTTTTTCCGCCACGGCTGCCGGCGGTTCGCCCCAGGTCAGGACCATTTCCACCTGCTCGGCGGCCAAGTCCTGGGCCGCCTCCGAGGAACCGCCAAAGTACAGCGGCGGGCGCGGTTGCTGGATCGGCGGGTAGAGCAATTTGGCGCCTTTGACGCTGATGTGCTGGCCGTCGTAGTCCACGGTTTCGCCTTCGAGTACGCGGCGCCAGATGCGGGTGAACTCCACCGAGGCCTGGTAGCGCTCTTCGTGGCTGAGGAATAAGCCATCGCCGGCCAATTCTTCCGGGTCGCCGCCCGTCACCAAGTTGAACAACGCCCGGCCGCCGGACAAACGGTCCAGGGTCGCGGCCTGACGCGCCGCCACCGTCGGCGAAATGATCCCCGGGCGCAGGGCCACGAGGAATTTCAGCCGCTGGGTCACCGGGATCAGCGACGCGGCCACCAGCCAGGAGTCCTCGCAGGACCGCCCGGTGGGAATCAGCACGCCACCAAAGCCCAGGCGATCGGCCGCTTGCGCAACCTGCTGCAAGTAACCGTGATCCACGGCGCGAGCGCCTTCGGCGGTGCCAAGGTAATGGCCGTCGCCGTGGGTAGGCAGGAACCAGAAAATATTGAGGCTCATGGAGTGGTCTCCTAAGGAAGGCGAATTAAGGCGCTGTGGCCACGGCCGCGGGCGGCGTCCAGATCACGTCTTTGATGGTCAGCGGTTTGGGGATCAGCTTGAGCTGGTAGAAGGCGTCGGCGATTTTCTGTTGCGCGGCGACCACCTCGGGGGTGAGGAACAACGCACCGTAGCCCTGGCGCTTGACCGACGTCAGGGTGATGTCGGCCGGCAGGCCCAACAGCGGCGCGACTTGCTGGGTCACCTCTTCAGGGTTGGCCTTGGACCATTCGCCCACGGCGCGCACTTCTTCGACCAGGGCCTTTATCACGTGCGGGTGTTTTTCGGTGTAAGGCTTGGTGGCCAGGTAGAACTGGTGGTTATCGACGATGCCGCTGCCGTCACGCAGGGTGCGCGCTTGCAGTTGCTGCTCGGCGGCAGCCTGGTACGGGTCCCAGATCACCCAGGCGTCGACACTGCCCCGCTCGAACGCGGCGCGGGCATCGGCGGGCGGCAGGAACACGGTCTGGATATCGGTGTACTTGAGGCCCGAATCCGCCAGGGCGCGCACCAGCAGGTAATGCACGTTGGAGCCTTTGTTGAGCACCACTTTCTTGCCCTTGAGGTCTTGCACCGATTGGATCGGCGAGCCCTTGGGCACCAGGATGGCTTCGCTGGTGGGGGCTGGCGGCTCGTAGGCGACGTAGAGCAAGTCGGCGCCGGCAGCCTGGGCGAACACGGGTGGGGTTTCGCCGGTCACGCCAAAGTCGATAGAGCCCACGTTAAGCCCTTCGAGCAATTGCGGGCCGCCGGGGAATTCGGTCCAGTGCACCTCGACGCCTTGGGCGGCGAGGCGTTTTTCCAGGGTGCCCTTGGCTTTGAGCAGCACCAGGGTGCCGTACTTCTGATAGCCAATACGCAGGGTTTCGCCCGCTTGGGCTTGAACGATGGCGCCGAAGGACACAGCCGCAGCGAACAGCGCGACCAGACCGCGACGCAAAATTACAGGGCGCATGGCGCTCTCCTATTTGCGGTTGGGTAGTGGTTGCGCCTGCTGAGCCGTTAGCGGCCAAGTAAGGCGAGGTAAAGCGGTATTGGGTAAGGCTCAAATGCTCCAGCGAGCACTCAACAAACGTTCATTCAGCAACCGCGGGTCAAGGGGCTTGGGCCGCCGCGCCAGGGCGCTGTAGAACTGCTCCAGGGCCTCGTGCAAGCGTTTTTCCAGCACCGGCACCAGTTGCGGCTGGGCGCTGCCTTCGCCGTAGGCGATCTGGCTGTCCTCGGCAAAGATGCCGTGGAGCATCTCTTGGGCCTTGAGCGCCGACAGCACCGGTTTGAGCGCGTAATCCACCGCCAGCATGTGGGCGATGCTGCCGCCGGTGGCCATGGGCAGCACCACTTTGTGGCTCAGGGCGCGTTCGGGCAGCAGGTCCAGGATGGTCTTGAGCGCACCGGCGAACGAGGCCTTGTACACCGGCGTGGCAATCAGCAAGCCATCGGCATTTTCAATCTGTTGCAGCAGGTCGATGACCTTGGGGCTGTCGAACCGCGCGTGGAGCAAGTCTTCGGCCGCAAAGTCGCGCACCTGATAACTCACCACCTCCACGCCCTGTTGCTGCAGCCAGCGTTTGGAGAGATCCAGCAGCACTCCGGAACGGGAGCGTTGGCTGGGGCTGCCACCGATAGAGACGACCAGCATGCAGATAATTCCTCAGGGTTATGGCGATTCGCCGTGGGCGATCTCGCTGCGATGGACAGACCTTAACAGGTGTTTTTTATATCCATAAATCATATTTATTCATTTGTTTATTCTTTAAATGAGTATGCAAATGGCTTTCTACCCCCCATAAAAAAAGGCCGCGTAAACGGCCTGAAATCCCCTGCTTTGTGGATAAGTTCACCCCCACCTGGCGTCCAGCTCAGCGGTTAGGCTGCGGCGTCAGGCGCAGGTACGGCTTCACTGCGCGGTAGCCCTTGGGAAAGCGCTTCTTGATTTCGTCTTCGTCCTTGAGCGAGGGCACGATCACCACCTCGTCGCCGTCCTGCCAATTGGCCGGGGTGGCGACTTTGTAGTGGTCGGTCAGTTGCAGCGAGTCGATCACCCGCAGGATTTCGTGGAAGTTGCGCCCGGTGCTGGCTGGGTAGGTGATGGTCAGGCGAATCTTTTTATTCGGGTCGATGACGAACAGCGAGCGCACGGTCAGGGTGTCGCTGGCGTTGGGGTGGATCAGGTCATAAAGGTCGGAAACCTTGCGGTCGGCATCGGCCAGGATCGGGAAGTTGACGATCGTGTTCTGCGTCTCGTTGATGTCCTCGATCCAGCGGTGGTGCGAGTCCACCGGGTCCACGGACAAGGCAATGGCCTTGACGCCGCGCTGGGCGAATTCGTCCTTGAGCTTGGCGGTGAAACCCAGCTCTGTGGTGCACACCGGGGTGAAGTCCGCCGGGTGGGAAAACAGCACGCCCCAGCTATCGCCCAGCCACTCGTGGAAGCGGATGGTGCCGGCGCTGGAATCCTGTTCAAAGTCGGGGGCGATATCGCCGAGTCGAAGGCTCATGGTGGTGCTCCTGGTGAGTGCGGTTTGAGCCTACTGTGCCTGCCAGGGAATTTATTTAAAAAGAATAAATATCGATTTATTTAGATCATAAAAGAATATTAAAAGGTGGCCAGAACGGCCCGACGTCCACGCGCCATCCGCCCGCGAAACAGGCTGGCAGGGTTGGGAGAAAGAGGCGGGAGAGCAAGTGAAACGCCCCGCCCGGCATAGCGCCGGGCGGGGGTTTTGAAGCGGGGTTACAGAATCGGCAGGGTGTAGCTGACGATCAGACGGTTTTCGTCTTGGTTACGCGCCACGTCGGAACGCAGGGAAGCGTTTTTCCACGCCAGGCCCACGCCCTTGAACGTACCTTCGGGCACCACGTAGCCGAGGTTGAAGTCGCGTTCCCACTCGCCCTTGTCGCCGGCCGAGGTCGCCACGTTGTCGCCCTTGAGGTAGATCACAGAAGTGGTCAGGCCAGGCACGCCGATAGCGGCGAAGTCATAGGCGTACTGAGCCAGCCAGGTGCGCTCGCCGGCACGCTGGAACTTGCCGATCTGGGAGTCGGTAATCAGGTAGGCCGAAGCACCGTCACCCTGGTTCAGGAACGGGAAGTCGCTGGTGCCGTTGACGCGCTGGTAGCCGGCGCTGACCGCGTGGCCTTGCAGGCTATAGGTGAACTTGGCGCTCCAGGTACGGTTGTCCACTTCACCACCGTTGTTCTGGTAGCCGCTGGAACGGTAGCCGGCCAAGCGACCTTCCTGGTTGCCGTTCTTGCCGTCGGAGCTGCTATTGAAGTAACGCAGGTCGCTCTTGATCGCGCCCACTGGCAGTGCCCAGTTGTGGGTCAGGCCCAGGAAGTGCTGTTTGTAGAAATCTTCCAGGTTGCCGTAGTAGTACTGGGCAGTCAGGTCTTTGGTGATTTTGTAGTCACCACCGGCGAAGTAGAACTCGTTGCTGCGCTTGTTCGAGGTCTTGGTGGTGGTGGCGCCGTTGGAGCCCGCGATGGTCAGCGAGTCGTTGTTGGTCGAGTTACGACCTTTGGCGTGTTCCAACTTACCGCCGACCAGGGTCAGGTTCTCGATGTCGTTGGAGGTGATCTGGCCACCCTCGAAGGTCTGCGGCAGCAGGCGACCATCGTTGGAAGTCACCACCGGCAGTTTTGGCAGCAGGGTGCCCAGGCGCAGTTCAGTCTTGGACACCTTGACCTTGGCGGTCAGGCCCAGGCTGCTGAAATCGTCCACGGCACGGCCGTCGCTGTCACTTGGGAACACCAGGCCGCCCTTGCCCGCGCTGTTGGCGTTGTAGTGCGTGCCCTTGCCCGAATCGAGCTTGACGCCGTACAGGCCGATGGCGTCCACACCAAAGCCCACAGTGCCTTGGGTGTAGCCGGAAGCGAAGTTGAAGATGAAACCTTGGCCCCATTCTTCCTGCTTGGAAGGATTGGCGGTGCCATCACGGTTATCTGAGTTGATGTAGAAGTTGCGGGCAGTGATGCTCGCCTTGCTGTCTTCGATAAAACCGGCGGCGCCAGCTTGCTGTGCCAACACCCCAACGGCAACAGCCAGGGCCAACGTGGACTTGTTCATGTTTCGCT
This sequence comes from Pseudomonas sp. MF08875, assembly GCF_059862525.1. NCBI lineage: Bacteria > Pseudomonadati > Pseudomonadota > Gammaproteobacteria > Pseudomonadales > Pseudomonadaceae > Pseudomonas > Pseudomonas sp. MF08875. The sequence goes on along the minus strand of NZ_JCBCUW010000019.1, from coordinate 64,369 downwards.
CCTCTCGTTTCTAATTCTTGTGTTCTTTGGTCCTGGGTCTGAAGCCCGGGATCCACAGATGCGCGATTAGCGCCAGACCGTGACTGATAAGTCAATCGTAACCACTTATGTCTACGACCAAGGTCTAACCGCTGCCAATTCGCCCCTAGGGTAATGAGTTTTTCATAAACCCAAAAAGAATTGTTTCGTTCTTTTTCATACCTTTCAGGAATAAAGCAAAACGGGCCGAATAAAAGCGTATCGGCACATAAGCTAATTCTTAAAAGATATTTATTAGACGTTTTTTAGATCGCTTAGCTTTGACGTAAATCAATTCCGTCAAAAAAGGCGCGCCATCATGGCCAAACCCGTCGTTCTGAGTCAATTTGCCACCCTTTTCGCCTCCCTGGCCGTGGCGTTTGCCGCCCATGCCGCCGACCTCACCGTGGGCTATCAAACCGGCATCGACCCCAGCAAAGTCCCCCAGGCCGATGGCCTGTATGAAAAAACCACCGGCCAGGTGATCGACTGGCGCCGCTTCAACAGCGGCCCGGAGGTGGTCGCAGCCATTGCCTCGGGGGATGTGCAGATCGGCAACCTGGGCTCCAGCCCCCTGGCCGCCGCCGCGTCACGCAATGTGCCGATCGTCACCTTTCTAGTGGCGGCGCAGATCAACGCCGCCGAGGCCCTGGTGGTGCGCAACGGCAGCGGCATCGACAAACCCCAAGACCTGATCGGCAAGACCATCGCCACGCCGTTCGTGTCCACCTCCCACTACAGCCTGCTCGGCGCCCTCAAGCATTGGGGCCTGAGCACCTCGCAAGTAAAAGTGGTGAACCTGCAACCGGCGCAGATTGCCGCAGCCTGGAAGCGCGGCGACATCGACGGCGCGTTCGTTTGGTCGCCGGCCCTGGGGGAAATCCGCAAAAACGGCAAGACCCTGACCGACGCCGCCCAAGTCGGCCAATGGGGCGCACCGACGTTTGAGGTGTGGGTGGCGCGCAAGGATTACGCCGAGAAGCACCCCGAGGTGATTGCCCAATTCGCCAAAGTGACCCTGGATGCGTTCGCTGACTATGCAGCGAACAAAGCCACCTGGACGGCCGAATCGGTGCCTGTACAAAAAATCGCCAAACTGACCGGCGCCAACGCCGCCGACATCCCTGAACTGCTCGCCGGCTCCACCTTCCCCGACGCCCAGGCGCAAAAAAGCAGCGCGCTGCTGGACGGCGGCACGGCCAAGGCAATTGGCGAAACGGCCAGGTTTCTCAAGGAACAAGGCAAGGTCGAAACGGTGCTGCCCGACTATGGGCCGTATGTGAGTGCGAAGTTCATCGCGCATTGAGGGGCAATCGGCCTCTAGGGGCGCGAGCCTGCTGGCGATAACCGAGTGCCAGCCAACGAGGATGTTGGCGGGTAGAGCGTCATCGCGAGCAGGCTCGCTCCCAGAGGAACCGAACTCGGCCTTCTATCAAAGTGCCTTTTCGAAGATCTTCGAGTTGCGCTGGTAGTTGTACAGCGACGCTCGCGCCGAGGGCAGGCGTTCGACGCTGCTGGGCACGAAGCCGCGTTCGCGGAACCAATGGGCGGTGCGGGTGGTGAGCACGAACAGGGTTTTAAGGCCCTGGGCCCGGGCGCGGCTTTCGATGCGCTCGAGCAATTCGTCGCCGCGCCGACCGTGGCGATATTCCGGGCTGACCGCCAGGCACGCCAGTTCGCCGGCGTCCGAGTCGGCGATCTGATACAGCGCCGCGCAGGCGATAATCATGCCCTCGCGCTCGACCACGCTGAACTGCTCGATTTCCCGTTCCAGCACTTCCCGCGAGCGGCGCACCAAAATCCCCTGCTCTTCCAAGGGGCTGATGAGGTCCAGCAAGCCACCGACGTCTTCGATGGCCGCCTCGCGTACCAACTCGAATTGCTCCTGGGCCACCAGGGTGCCACCGCCGTCACGGGTGAATAGCTCGGTCAGCAGCGCGCCATCTTCCACATAACTGACGATATGGCTGCGGGCCACACCGCCACGGCAGGCCTCGGCGGCCGCGTCGAGCAATTCGCCCTGGTAGTTGCTGCCCAGGCGCGCCAGGTGCGCGGGCACCTGTTGCGGGCGCAGCTCGCGCACCAAGCGGCCATCAGCGTCGATCAGGCCGGTGTCGGCGCCAAACAGCAGTAATTTGTCGGCACCCAGGTCGATGGCGGCGCGGGTAGCCACGTCTTCGCAGGCGAGGTTGAAGATTTCCCCGGTGGGCGAATAGCCCAACGGCGACAGCAGCACGATGGAGCGCTCGTCCAGCAGGCGATTGATGCCCTTGCGGTCGACCCGGCGCACCTCACCGGTATGGTGGTAGTCGACGCCTTCAAGCACGCCGATGGGCCGCGCGGTGACCAGGTTGCCGCTGGCCACCCGCAGGCGCGAGCCCTGCATGGGCGAGGCGGCCATGTCCATGGACAGCCGCGCTTCAATGGCGATGCGCAACTGGCCCACGGCGTCGATCACGCATTCCAGGGTCGCGGCGTCGGTGATGCGCATGCCGTGATGGTAATGGGGGATCAGGCCGCGGGCGGCGAGGCGGGTTTCGATCTGCGGGCGCGAGCCGTGGACCAGCACCAAACGCACGCCCAGGCTGTGCAGCAGCACCAGGTCGTGGACGATATTGCCGAAGTTGGGATGCTCGACGCCGTCACCGGGCAGCATCACCACAAAGGTGCAGTCGCGGTGGGCATTGATGTAGGGAGACGCGTGACGAAGCCAATTGACGTATTCGGGCATGACCTGAACCTGTAATAAAAAGCAGCCGAAAAAAGGGTGGGCACAAAACGCACAGCGGGCTGTTGGTTATCGTCGGAACAGGCTTGGCAACACGCGCACTCTCCTTGGGGTCGGGGGCTGGCAACCGGCGGATCAGGCCGGGGTCAGGCAGTAGTGTTGGATCAGTTGACGTAATAGATGCACGGTAGGCTGCAAACGTGACATTTCGAGGTATTCCCCCGGTTGGTGGGCGCAGGCGATATCGCCCGGGCCGAGCACCAGCGTCTCGCAGCCAAGGCGCTGAAGATAAGGTGCTTCGGTGCCAAACGCTACTGCTTGCGCGCGATGGCCGGTTAGACGTTCGGCCAGTTGCACCAGCTCGGCGTCTTCGCGTTGCTCGAAGGGCGGCACTTCGGGGAACAGCGGCGCGTAGTCGATTTGCACCTGATGCCGCTCGGCCACCGGTTCAAGCTTGTGCCGGATGGCCGCGCGCAGGGCGGCCGGGTCCATGCCCGGCAAGGGCCGCAGGTCGAATTCCAGGGAGCATTGGCCGCAGATGCGGTTGGGGTTGTCGCCACCGTGGATGCAGCCGAAGTTGAGCGTCGGCTGGGGCACCGAGAACTGTGGGTTGCGGTATTCGCGCTGCCACGCCAGGCGCAGGCCGCGCAGTTCGCCCATGGCGTCGTGCATGGCTTCCAGGGCACTGTGGCCCAGGCGCGGGTCGGAGGAATGGCCGCTGCGCCCGAGGATGTCGATGCGCTCCATCATCACCCCTTTGTGCAAGCGGATCGGCTTGAGCCCGGTCGGCTCGCCGATCACCGCCGCACGGCCCAGGGGCCGACCCGCCTCGGCCAGGGCACGGGCGCCGGCCATGGAGCTTTCTTCATCGCAAGTGGCGAGGATCAGCAGTGGCTGCTTGAAGGGTTGGCCCAACAGCGGCAACACCGCCTCGATGGCCAAAGCGAAAAACCCTTTCATATCGCAACTGCCCAGGCCTACCCAGCGGCCGTCGATTTCCGTCAGTTTCAGCGGATCGGTCTGCCACAGCGCTTCGTCGAAAGGCACAGTGTCGCTATGCCCGGCCAGCACCAGGCCACCGGGGCCACTGCCGTAACTGGCCAACAGGTTGAACTTGCCCGGGCTGACCTGCTGGAGCTCACAAGCAAAACCCAAATCACCCAGCCAGGTGGCAAGCAGGTCGATCACGCCACGGTTGGACTGGTCCAGGTGCGCCTGGGTACAACTCACCGAGGGCGCGGCAATCAGCGCAGCGAACTGGTCTTTCATCGACGGCAAAGGCATGCGCGGGCTCCTGGAAGGCAATGAGTCTCATCATAGTGCCATCTTCGCCGCACAATAAACCGTTGGCCGACCCTGGGCCGGCGAGTCCTGTACACTGCACGGCCTTGGCAGCCACACATTCCCTCCGGCTGCGCTCCCGATCCTGGATTTTCCGGCCATGCACAAAGAAACCGAAATCAAACTGCGCGTCAGCCGCGAAACCCTCGCTGCCCTGCGCGAGCACCCGTTACTGAAAAAACGCAACAAAAGTGGCTGGGAACGCCGTGAGTTGATGAACCAATACTTCGACACCCCCGAGCGCGACCTGGCCCAGGCCAAGGTGGCCCTGCGCCTGCGCAAGGATGGCGAGGCCATCATCCAGACCCTCAAAACCCGCGGGCAAAGCGTTGCAGGCCTGTCAGAGCGCAACGAATACAACTGGGACCTGCCCAAAGCCAAGCTCGACGTGAAGAAACTCGACGGCGAATGCTGGCCCGAGCAGTTGGCCGAGCTGGACAAAAAAACCCTCAAGCCGATCTTCACCACCGACTTCGTGCGCGAGCGCGCGGAAATCGCCTGGGGCCGTGGCAAGGCCAAGGTGGTGATCGAAGCGGCCCTGGACCTGGGCCTGGTGATCGCCGGTAAACAGAAAGAAGAAATCTGTGAGCTGGAGCTGGAACTGCGCGAAGGCGAACCCAGCGCCCTGCTGGAGCTGGCCGCCGAACTGGCCGCCACCCTGGCGCTGATGCCGTGCGACATCAGCAAGGCCGAGCGCGGCTATCGCCTGTTCGACGCCAACAGCTATTCCTTGAGCCTGCCGGCACCACAACTGAGTGCCGAAACGCCGTTGGACGACGCCTTCGCCGCCCTGAGCTGGCACTTGCTGGGCAGCAGCCAGCGCCTGGCCGAACAATATCGCTTCAATGGCCACTGGCGCCTGTTACAGGACTGGGTGGACAACCTCGCCGAAATGCGCGCCCTGATCGCCAGCCTCGGCCAGGCTGCGCCGCGCCAGGCCACCAGCGAACTGCGCCTGGCCCTGGACGCCCTGCTCGAAGACTGGCGCCCGCTGGTCCAGGCCGGGCAAGACGACGAAGACGTGCGCAAAGCCGCGCCGGAGCAGTTCCTCGAAGAACTCCAGGACCCGCGCTGGGGCCAGTTCTCCCTCAACGCCTCGCGCTGGCTGCTGGCCCGCACCTGGACCGCCGAGCGCAACACCCGTGGCAACCGCCAGGGCGCCGCGCAGTTGAGCAGTTGGCTGCCGCGCCTGCTGGGCGACGAAGCCGTGGCCCTGCAACTGCAACGCTACCAGCAGCAACCCGAAGACCTGGCCGAGCAACTGCCGCGCATCGAGCGCATCCAGGCCTGGTTGCACCACGCCCGCCACGTGCTGGAAATCCCGGAACTGGATCGCCTCTACGGCGAGCTGAACAAGTTGCAGCAACTGGCCAACGAGCCAATCACCGAAGAGTCCCTGGACGTGCGCAAGCATCAGGCCATTGCGGTGTACCAAAACCGCGCCTGGAAAACCCTGCTGCGCCTCTAAGCGCAGGGTTTTGAAAAAGGGCAGTGCCAGGGACGATCGCCCTGCACTGCCCTTTTTTGTAACGGTTGGCCGCCGTCGTGGGGCTGAATGACAGGTCACCGACCGTCAAATAAACGCCGTATTTATGACAACTTACCGTTCGTCGGATTTGATCCGATAAAAACAACAAAATAATGACACTGTCACGCTGATATCACAGAGTACTCGTACAAAAAAAACGGACATTGACACTGCCGGCCTCCGGACGCTCTTTGCCCATTTTTTGCTTTTAAGTGACTGACGATTAACCAGGAAGAACCAGCGTGAAGCGTGAGGACAACATGACCCATCCCGGGGCCAGCAACACTGAGTGCCCGCAAGCCACGCCCGTTGACCTACGCCCGCCGACCGCCGCGCGTCCACCTGCCGCCCCGCGCACCAACGCCTTCGGCCAACCCCTTGAACCTGCACCCGGCGCCCTTAAGGCCCGCGTCATCGTCGTCACCTCGGCCCGCCCCAACGTGGGCAAGACCACCCTGGTGGCAGCGCTGGCCAGTTCCCTGCAACTGCCACGCGGGCAAACCTTCGCTCTCGACCTGGACCCGAAAAACGCCCTGGCTGCACGGCTCGGTGCCACCGCCACCGCCACAGGCCTGATCCACGCCCAGCAGCACGGGAAAAACTGGCGCGACGCTAGCCTGGGCGGGTTCGCCGACAGCCGCGTGCTGGCCTTTGGCAACGCCACCTGCGAGCAACAACGCGACTTGGAAAAGCACCTGCGCCAAGACCCTCTCTGGCTCGCCCGGCAACTGGCGGCGATGAACCTTGAGGAACGCGACCTGGTCATCATCGACACCCCCGCCGGCGAATCGCCCTACCTCAGCCAAGCCCTAGGCCTGGCCGACAAAGCCTTAGTGGTGACCCTGGCCGACACCTCGTCCTACCGCTACGCCAACTACATGGAACGCCTGTTGCTGCCGTATCTGGAGCAGGACAACCCGCCGCAGAGCTACTTCGTCATCAACCGCGTCGACATCACCAGCTCCTTCAACCTGGACATGTGCCAAGTGCTGAAAAAACGCCTGGGCCGGCAACTGCTGGGCGTGGTGCACTGCGACCCGGTTATCCGCCTGGCGGGCAGCGAGGGCCGCGACCCACTGGAACAGGTGCCCCACAGCCGCGGTTGCAGCGACCTGCTCAACATCACCGGCGCCCTTTACGAGCAACTGTTGGTGCCAACGCTCTAGGCCTCACACCGGCAGGCAGGTGGTGGACTTGATCTCAGAGAGGGCAACGATCGAGTTGACCTCCTGAATGCCCGGCACCATGGACAGTTTTTCGAAGAAAAACCGTTCGTAGGCCTCGATATCGGCGGTGACGATGCGCAACAGGAAGTCCACTGCGCCCATCAGCACATAACACTCCAGCACCTCGGGAAAACCGCGAATGGCGTCGGTGAACTCGGTGAAGTTGGAGCGCCCGTGGGCGTTGAGTTTGACCTCGGCGAATATCTGCGTGTTGAGGCCGATTTTCTTGCGGTCCAGCAGCGTCACCTGGGCGCGAATCACACCCTCCTCCTTGAGCCGCTGAATCCGCCGCCAGCACGGCGACTGCGACAACCCCACCTGCTCAGCGATCTGCGCGCTGGAGAGCGAGGCGTCTGCCTGAAGCAGCGCCAGGATGCGGCGGTCGTAGGCATCCAGTTCGCTATGCATATAAAAACCCCCGATCAGCAATTTTAAGAATTGAACAAGTCGTAAATCCCCTAGATAGGCCGATCATAGGCAAGAAAAACCACCAAACCCATGTAAATATTTCTCCCACCATTGAGGAGACCCGCCGTGCCCCCGCTCGAAGCCGTCCACACCACCACCCGCGCCGACGCCTGGCACGTGGGCAACGCCCATTGCCGGGCGCGCTACCACCTGCTGGCCGAGGCCGAACCCGACGTGCTGTGCCGGGTGCTCAACCATTTCGCCTTGCAGTGCCTGACGCCCTGCCAGGTGGGTGCCGTGCGCGAAGACGACCTGCTGGCCATCGATATCGAGGTCGATGGTTTGAGCTGGCACCGGGCCCAGGTGATCGGGGAAAAACTCCGCAACCTGATTAGCGTCTACACGGTGACCCTGGAAAAAACCGAGGCGACCTGGGCTGAACCTGCGCACGCGGCGGGGTAAGTACCGTCGGAAAACTCCCGCAACGCTTGAGTCGCAGGCGTACAGCACAGCGCCATCGACCACGGCTAGTCTTGGATACCTAGCTCGCTGGCGAGCGCATTCCAGGAGGGAATTCCCATGCCCGCTACACGCCATGGCCAGGATCGCTGGCTGGACCTCAATGACCTGCTGCGCGATCTAGTCGCCCAAGGCCTGCTCAGCCAGCCCGATGCCGAACGTACCCTCGCCGCCCGCCACGACAGCAGCGCCCAGACGCAACACCCGTTGGAATTTATCGCCGCCCAACAATTGGCCGACCCGCGCCTGCCCGGCCAACACCTGGGCCTGGAGCAACTCACCGCGTGGCTCGCCCGCCAAGCGCAGCAGCCGTACCTGCGCCTCGACCCGCTGAGCATCGACGTCGCCGCCGTCACGCCGCTGATGTCCTACACCTTCGCCCAGCGCCACCGCATCCTCGCAGTGGCCGTCGATGCCGACGCCGTGACCGTGGCCAGCGCCCAGCCCTACCTCCACGCCTGGGAGGCGGACCTGGCCCATGTGCTCAAGCGGCCGATCCGCCGCGTGGTGGCCAACCCTGTCGAGATCCAGCGCCTGACCCTGGAGTTCTACCGCTTGGCCAAATCCGTCAGCGGCGCCAACGACCACACCGGCAACGCCCCGGCCAGCTTCGAGCAACTGCTCAACCTGGGCGCCAACGACCAGGAACCGGACGCCAACGACAGCCATATCGTCAATATCGTCGATTGGCTATTCCAGTACGCCTTTGCCCAGCGCGCCAGCGATATCCACCTCGAGCCGCGCCAGCAGCAGGGCAGCGTGCGCTTTCGCATCGACGGCATCCTGCACACCGTCTATCAGTTCCCGCCCCACGTGCTGATGGCCGTGGTCAGCCGCCTCAAGAGCCTGGGGCGGATGAACGTCGCACAAAAGCGCCAGCCCCAGGATGGCCGGGTCAAGACCCGCACCCCCGAGGGCAGCGAGGTAGAGTTGCGCCTGGCCACCCTGCCCACCGCATTCGGCGAAAAACTGGTAATGCGCATCTTCGACCCCCAGGTGCTGCTCAAGGATTTCGAGCAACTGGGCCTCGGCCCCCAGGACCTGCAACGCTGGCAGCCGATGATCCGCCAGCCCCACGGCATCATCCTGGTCACCGGCCCCACCGGCTCGGGCAAGACCACCACGCTCTACACCACCCTCAAGCAGTTGGCGAACAGCGAAATCAACCTGTGCACCATTGAAGACCCGATAGAAATGGTCGAACCGGCCTTCAACCAGATGCAGGTGCAGGCCAACATCGACCTGACCTTCGCCAGCGGCATCCGCGCGCTCATGCGCCAAGACCCGGACATCATCATGATCGGTGAGATCCGCGACTTGGAAACCGCTGAAATGGCGATCCAGGCCGCGCTGACCGGACACCTGGTGCTCTCCACCCTGCACACCAACGATGCGCCCAGCGCCATCAGCCGCCTGCTGGAGTTGGGTGTGGCGCCTTACCTCATCCGCGCGACGCTGCTGGGAGTCATGGCCCAACGCCTGCTGCGCAGCCTCTGCCCGCACTGCAAGCAGCCCTTGAGCCTGGAGCCCCTGGCCTGGGACAACCTGGTGCAACCCTGGCAAATGCCGGTGCCGGACGGCGCCCACCGCGCCGAAGGCTGCCTGGAATGCCGGCACACCGGCTACCGCGGGCGCGCCGGAATCTACGAAATCATGCCCATGAGCAACGCCCTCAAGGCCCTGGTGCATACCGACCTCGATCTGCTGGCCCTGCGCCGCCAGGCGCTGAAGGAAGGCATGCGCAGCCTGCGCCTGGCCGGTGCGCAAAGCGTTGCCCGGGGCCTGACCACCCTGGAAGAAGTGCTGCGGGTCACGCCCCAGGCCGAACCGGCGACGGGCGAAGCCGAGGGCTTTTGTGTGGCGGGATGATGCTAGCCGTATGAACGGGTTCTTCTGCTTTAAACACCTCGCTACAATCACACCCCTCGCGTGCACTTGATTAAAACTTGAACAGGGAACGGTTATGCAAATCGGTACAGTGCTTCTGCTTTTCGTCGGCTTGGCCATCGCCATCGTCTTCATGGGTTTCAAAGTGGTGCCCCAGGGCTACCAATGGACCGTCGAGCGCTTCGGCCGCTACACCAACACCCTCAAGCCAGGCCTGAACATCATCATCCCGGTCATGGACCGCATCGGGCGCAAGATCAACGTCATGGAAAGCGTGCTGGACATCCCGCCCCAGGAAGTCATCACCGCCGACAACGCCACCGTGCAGATCGACGCCGTGTGCTTCTTCCAGGTGGTCAACACCGCCCAGGCCGCCTACGAGGTGAACAACCTCGAACACGCCATCCGCAACCTGCTGCAAACCAACATCCGTACCGTGCTCGGCTCCATGGAGCTGGACGCCATGCTCAGCCAGCGTGACGGTATCAACGAAAAACTGCTGCGCACCGTCGATGAAGCGACAGCGCCGTGGGGCATCAAGATCACCCGGATCGAGATCAAGGACATCAGCCCGCCCGCCGACCTGATGGCCGCCATGTCCGGGCAGATGAAAGCCGAACGGGTCAAGCGCGCACAAATCCTCGAAGCCGAAGGCCTGCGTGCCGCCGCGATCCTAACCGCCGAAGGCAAGAAGCAGGCGCAGATCCTCGAAGCCGAGGGTGAACGTCAGGCAGCATTCCTCGAATCCGAAGCCCGCGAGCGCCAGGCCGAAGCCGAAGCCCGCGCCACCCAGGTGGTGTCCGAAGCCATCGCCACCGGCAACGTGCAAGCGATCAACTACTTCGTCGCGCAAAAGTACATCGATGCCCTGGGCAAACTGGCCTCGGCCAACAACAGCAAAGTGATCCTGATGCCACTGGAAGCCAGCCAGGTGATTGGCGCGGTGGGCGGCATCGGCGAGATCGTCAAGGCCACCTTCGACAGCAAGAAGGCCTGAGGCCAACGCCATGTGGGAATTCCTGCAACAACTGTCGTTCTGGGACTGGCTGGCGCTGGGCACCGTGCTGTTGATCCTCGAAGTGTTCGGTGCCGGCGGCTACCTGCTGTGGATCGGCCTCGCCGCCGCCGCGGTTGGCGTGCTGACGTTCCTGATGCCCGAGCTGTCCTGGGAAATGCAGTTCCTGTTGTTTGGCCTGCTCTCGGTGCTGACCGCCCTGTACTGGTGGCGACGCCAGCGCAGCGCGGTGCGCGCCAGCGACCAACCCAACCTCAACCTGCGCGGCCAGGAACTGATCGGCCGCACCTTCACCGTGCATGAAGCCATTACCGGCGGGCGCGGCAAGATCAAGGTCGCGGACAGTGTGTGGATGGCCAAGGGCCCGGACGCACCCGTCGGCGCCCAGGTGCGAGTTATCGCACAGGATGGCGTCATTCTTCAGGTAGAACGCATCGACTGATGGCAACGGAACTCCACTGGGCTATTGGGCATCAAACCCTTCAGATAACCCAGCTGGAGTCACCCATCATGCGTCTCAAAATTGCTGTCGCCACCCTTGCCCTGCTGTCCCTTCCTGTCGGTTCGGCAATGGCCGACAGCTTCTGGCGTAACGTCATTTCCTCAGGCGCCACCACTGGCTCCACCTACCTGACCTTCAAGGATCACAAGCTGATCGTCGCCGCCCAGGATGACGCCGGCAGCTTCGTGGCCAGCGACGGTGGTATCCGCGGGCCGTACCTGGAAGCCGCCATGCAGAAAGTGCGTGCCGACAACCCAGGCCTGGCCGCCACAGACATGGAACTGGCCAACGCCATCCTGGCCAAGAACGCCGTCGCCGAGTAAACCCGCGACACCCGATGAAAAAAACCGCTCTCGATGAGCGGTTTTTTGTGCCTGGCGGTAATCCTCCAGCGGCACACAGGCGCAGAACAAATGGCGGTCGCCCGGTTCACCGTCGGCCAGTACTTGTGGGCCCTGGCGTGGGGCGATGCAGCGCAGCCCAAACAACCTAGTAATAAGCGGGCCCGCCCGCGCCCGGCGGCAAAATCGTCGCCGGGGCCTGCGTGCAAAAAGCAAAAAGCCCCGACAGGTCGGGGCTTTGGGGTGCCGCGTGGGGCTTACTCGCCGAGAACGGCTTTGTAGCCAGCAGCGTCCAGCAACTTGTCCAGCTCACCTTTGTCGCTCGGCTTGAGCTTGAAGATCCACGAATCATAGGGCGCGCTGTTAAGCAATTCAGGCTCGCCAGTGAGCGCCTCGTTGACCGCGATCACTTCGCCGGCCACCGGGGCATAGATATCGGAAGCGGCTTTCACCGACTCAACGACACCGGCCTGATCGCCCGCCGCGAACACCTTGCCGATTTCGGCCAGCTCCACGAACACCACATCGCCCAAGGCTTCCTGGGCGTGGTCGCTGATCCCGACGGTCACCGTGCCATCAGCTTCCAGGCGGGCCCATTCGTGACTTTCAGCAAACCGTAGATCGACAGGGATATTGCTCATATTCGGTGTCCTCAAGAAGAAATGTCAGCGGCTGATACCCGCCAATAGGGAGTTAGATCAAGGCTTTGCCGTGCCGCACAAACGTGGGCTTGACCACACGAACCGGATACCACTTGCCACGGATTTCCACTTCGCCACGGTCAGCGGTCGCCATCGGCACGCGGGCCAGGGCAATCGACTTGCTAAGCGTAGGGGAGAAACTACCACTGGTGATCTCACCTTCGCCAACATTGGCGATGCGCACCACCTGATGGGCACGCAGAACACCGCGTTCTTCCAGCACCAGGCCCACCAGTTTGGTCGCCACGCCAGCGGCTTTTTCGGCCTCTAGGGCGCTGCGCCCGATGAAATGACGGCTGGCCGGCTCCCAGGCGATGCTCCAGGCCATGTTGGCCGCCAGCGGCGAGACGTCCTGGTGGATGTCCTGCCCGTAGAGGTTCATGCCGGCCTCCAGGCGCAGGGTGTCACGGGCGCCAAGGCCGATGGGGGAAATGCCGGCGCCCACCAGGTCGTTGAAAAACCCCGGGGCCTGGTCGGCCGGCAGGAGGATCTCCAGGCCATCCTCGCCGGTGTAACCGGTGCGGGCGATGAACCAGTCGCCATCGGCGTGGCCTTCAAAGGGCTTGAGTTGCTGGATCATGGCGGCGCGGGGCTGGCTCACCAGTTCGGCGATCTTGTGCCGGGCATGGGGCCCCTGGATCGCCAGCATCGCCAACTCGGTACGCTCATGCAGTTGCACCTGGTAGGCGCCCAGTTGCGCGTGCATCCAGGCCACGTCCTGGTCGCGGGTCGCGGCGTTGACCACCAAGCGGTAACCCTCGTCGAGACGGTAGACGATCATGTCGTCCACCACGCCGCCACGCTCGTTGAGCATGGCGCTGTACAAGGCAGAGCCGGTGCTGTGCAGGCGTTCGACGTCATTGGCCAGCAAATGCTGGAGCCACGCCTTGGCCTGGGGGCCGGCGACGTCGATCACGGTCATGTGGGATACATCGAAAACCCCGCAGTCACGGCGCACCTGGTGGTGCTCCTCGACTTGCGAGCCGTAATGCAAAGGCATATCCCAACCGCCAAAATCGACCATCTTCGCGCCGAGGGCGAGATGAAGGTCATACAGAGGCGTGCGCTGTCCCATGGGTTTCTCCTTCCGGGCGTGGCGAAGGTGCGCGGGCGCTGTGCTGGCAAAAGCCCCGCAATACAGGGCTTGCGACGGCTTTCAGCGACCCGGCCGGTCAGGCGGACCGCACCGAATGCGGCGCATTGTAGCCGCAAGGTGTAGGACTAGCACCTAGCCCGTTCGATGCGCCGAGCGGCGGATCAATCCGATCACCGGTAACAGGCCGACCAAAACCAGGGTCAGGGCCGGCAACGACGCCCGCGCCCACTCGCCCTCGCTGGTCATCTCGAACACCCGCACCGCCAGGGTGTCCCAGCCGAACGGGCGCATCAGCAGGGTGGCGGGCATTTCCTTGAGCACATCGACGAACACCAGCAGCGCCGCACTCAGGGTGCCGGGCAGCAACAACGGCAGATACACTTTGAAAAACAGTCGCGGCCCACTGACACCCAGGCTACGTGCCGCTTCGGGCAATGACGGGCGGATTCGCCCCAGGCTGTTCTCCAGCGGCCCGTAGGCCACTGCGATAAAACGCACCAGATACGCCAGCAACAGCGCCGCCAGGCTGCCCAGCAGCAATGGCTTACCGGCACCGCCCAGCCAGGACGAGGCCGGGATCACCAGCACGCGGTCCAGGTAGCTGAACGCCAGCATGATCGACACCGCCAGCACCGAACCCGGCAAGGCGTAGCCCAGGTTCGCCAGGCTGACCCCGGAACGAATCGCCCGGGTCGGCGCCAGGCGCCGGGCGAAGGCCAGCACCAGGGCCACGCTGACGGTAATCAACGCAGCCATAGCGCCCAAGTACAGGGTGTGGCTGATAAGGGCGGCGTAGCGTTCGTCGAGGTCGAGGCGCCCGCGTTGCCAGAACCACACCAGCAATTGCAGCATCGGGATGACGAACGCACAGGCGAACACCAACAGGCACCAACCGCTGGCGGCCAGGGCCTTGAAACCGCGCAGGTGATACAGCGCCTTGCCCCGCGGGCGCTCGTTGCTGGCGCGGCTGGCGCCCCGGGCGCGGCGTTCGCCATAGAGCACCAGCATCACCGCCAGCAACAGTAGGCTGGCCAGCTGAGCGGCGCTGGAGAGGCTGAAAAAGCCGTACCAGGTCTTGTAGATGGCCGTGGTGAAGGTATCGAAATTGAACACCGACACGGCGCCGAAATCCGCCAGGGTTTCCATCAGCGCCAGCGCCACCCCCGCGCCAATGGCCGGGCGCGCCATGGGCAGGGCCACGCGCCAGAACGCTTGCCACGGCGATTGGCCGAGCACCCGCGCCGCTTCCATCAGGCCCTTGCCCTGGGCCAGGAACGCCGTGCGCGCCAACAGGTAAACGTAGGGATAGAACACCAGCACCAGCACCAGGATCACCCCGCCGGTGGAGCGCACCCGCGGCAGGTGCAGGCCCGTGCCGAACCACTCGCGCAGCAGGCTTTGCACCGGCCCCGAGAAATCCAGCAGGCCGACAAAGACAAAGGCCAATACATAAGCGGGGATGGCGAAGGGCAGCATCAATGCCCAGTCCAGCCAGCGCCGGCCGGGGAACTCACAGAGGCTGGTCAACCACGCCAGGCTCACCCCTAGCAGCGTCACGCCGACGCCCACCCCCAGCACCAGCGTCAGGGTGTTGCCCAGCAGGCGCGGCATCTGGGTTTGCCACAGGTGCGACCAGATCTGCGTATCGACCGACTGCCACGACAGCAGCAGCACACTCAGCGGCAGCAACACCAGCGCGGCGACGGCAAAAACCAGGGGATACCAGCGGCGTTGGGCGGGATGGGCCAAGAAAAAACTCTCTCAGAGGGCGGACTGGGGAGCGGCACAAAACACTGTGGGAGCGAGCCTGCTCGCGATACGCATGGCTCAGTCAACCAAGGTTTCGGCTGACTGGCCGCTATCGTGAGCAGGCCCGCTCCCACACGGGCATTACGCTGCGCTACAGATTGTACTCAGTTCCAGCCAGCGCGATCCATCAGGCGGATGGCTTGCGCCTGGCGCTTGCCGGCGACTTCCACGGGCAGCGAATCGGCGGTGAACTTGCCCCACCCCGCCACTTCGGCGGACGGTGCCACGGCCGGGTTGGCCGGGAATTCCTGGTTCACGTCGGCGAAGATTTTCTGCGCTGGGGCGGTGGTCATCCACTCCACCAGGGCCTTGGCCGCTGCCGGGTGCGGCGCGTGCTTGGTCAGGCCGATGCCCGACAGGTTCACGTGTACGCCGCGATCAGCCTGGTTGGGCCAGAACAGTTTCACGCCCAGGTCCGGCTTCTGCTTGTGCAGGCGCCCGTAGTAGTAGGTGTTGACGATGCCCACGTCGCACTGCCCGGCGTTGATCGCCTCCAGTACCGCGACGTCGTCGGAGAACACATCGGTAGACAGGTTGTTGACCCAGCCCTTGATAATTTCCTCGGCCTTGGCCTCGCCGTGGGTTTCGATCAGGGTGGCGGTCAGCGACTGGTTATAGACCTTTTTCGCGGTGCGCAGGCACAGGCGCCCTTCCCACTGTTTGTCGGCCAGGGCTTCGTAGGTGGTCAGTTCACCGGGTTTGACCCGCGCGGTGGAGTAGGCGATGGTCCGCGCCCGCAGGCTCAGGCCGGTCCAGGCGTGGCTGGACGCGCGGTATTGCTTGGGAATGTTGGCGTCGATCACCGGCGAGGTGAACGGTTGCAGGATGCCCATCTGCTCGGCCTGCCACAGGTTGCCGGCGTCAACGGTGAGCAGCAGGTCGGCGGTGGCGTTTTCACCCTCGGCCTTGATGCGCTGCATCAGCGGCGCTTCTTTGTCGGTGATGAACTTGATCTTGACCCCGGTTTCCTGGGTGTAGGCGTCAAATACCGGTTTGATGAGTTCGTCGATGCGCGAGGAGTAGACCACCACCTCGTCGGCCGCCTGGGCGGTGGTGCCAATCAGGGTCAGTGCGAGGGCAGTGAGCAGGCGCTTGGGTGCCAACATGGGAGCGGTCTCTCGTAGTCAGGAGGGGGTCAAATGATAAGGACTCACATTTACGTTCTCAATCGATCACTGAGCCCAGGCGTTACTGGATGTTGCAGGGCCCGCAGTGTCCGCTCAGATATTGCCCACTCAAGCCTTGGCCAGCTCCGGCAGGTCGCCGCTCAGGCCCAGGGCCTGGCGCACGAACAGGGCCTTGGCCTCGGGCATTTGCTCAACCATTTTCAGCCCGGTGTTGCGCAGCCAGCGCAGCGGCAGTTGGTCGGCTTGGAACAGGCGTTCGAAGCCCTCCATCGCGCTCATCAGCGCCAGGTTGTGGGGCATGCGCCGACGCTCGAAGCGGCTGAGGACTTTCACGTCCGCCAGGCGCTCGCCACGGCTGGCGGCGTTGAGCAGCACCTCGGCCAGCACCGCCGCATCGAGAAAGCCCAAGTTGACGCCCTGCCCGGCCAACGGGTGGATGGTGTGCGCCGCGTCGCCGATCAGCGCCAGGCCTTCGGCCACGTAGCGCTTGGCGTGGCGCTGGCGCAGGGGCACGCACAGTCGCGCGTCGGCACTGAGCACCGTGCCCAGGCGTCCTTCAAAGGCGCGCTCCAGTTCGCGGCAAAAGGCCTCCTCGTCCAGGGCCATCAAACGTTCGGCTTCGCTGGGTGTGGTGGACCAGACGATGGAGCACCAGTCTTGCTGGCCATCACGCGTCAACGGCAGAAAGGCCAGCGGCCCGGTGTCGGTGAAGCGCTGCCACGCGGTCATTTGGTGCGCCTTGCTGCTGCGCACGCTGGTGACAATGGCGTGGTGCAGGTAATCCCATTCGCGGGTCGCGCACCCGGTGAGGCGGCGCACGGCGGAGTGGGCGCCATCAGCGGCAATCACCAGGGGCGCGCGCAAGGTGCGGCCATCGGCCAGGGTCAGCAGCCAGTCGTCGCCGGAGCGGCGCATCTGCTCCAGGCGCGCGTTGGCCAGCAGGCCCAGATCGCAGGCGTGCAGGCGCTCCAGCAAAGCGTCCTGGACCACGCGGTTTTCGACGATATGGCCCAGCACCTCGGCATGCACGCTGGCCGCCGAGAAGTGGATCTGCCCGGTGCCGCTGCCGTCCCACACGTGCATCTGGTTGTAGGGGCTGGCGCGGCGGTGGGCGATGCCGTCCCAGGCGCCGAGGCGTTCGAGAAT
Source organism: Pseudomonas sp. MF08875 (assembly GCF_059862525.1). NCBI lineage: Bacteria > Pseudomonadati > Pseudomonadota > Gammaproteobacteria > Pseudomonadales > Pseudomonadaceae > Pseudomonas > Pseudomonas sp. MF08875. The sequence goes on along the minus strand of NZ_JCBCUW010000019.1, from coordinate 46,977 downwards.
CCGCTGGCTGGCGGCCGACAAGGCGCTCACCCGTGGCTCGAAGGGGGCCTGGGGGTCGAAGGGTTTGACGCTCAGAGGGCTGCCGTCGATCAGCAGCACCTCCAGGCCACTGCCCTGCAACGCCAGCGCCAGGGCGCTCCCGACCATTCCGGCCCCGACAATCAGCAGATCTGCGCGCATTTCCATGCTTTAAGCCTGTCTCGCGGGCGACTTGCGTCGCACCTAAAGGGTTGTAGTGAGCCGCGCCGGCACACGCCGGGCGCGCAACTTAAATATCGGGCCGGGTGCCCAGGCCCATGGCCTGGCGGGCGAACCAGCGCTTGGCGGGCGGCAGCAGGTCGAGGCCCAGCAGGCCAAGGTTGCGGCCAAACGACACCAAGGGTTGGGTGCTGCCGAACAGGCGCGTGACCTGGTCGGAAAAGCCCACGGTGAGCTGCTGATCGAGGCGCTGGCGCTCGCGATAGGCTTGCAGCGTGGGGAAGTCACCCGGTGGCAATTCACTGGCCAGCAAGGCATCGGCCAGGGCCTGGGCATCGCGCAGGGACAGGTTGAAGCCCTGCCCGGCGATGGGGTGCAGGCTGTGGGCCGCGTTACCCAGCACCGTCAGATGGGGCCGCACTTGCTCTTCGGCCTCCACCAGCGTCAGCGGGTAGAGGTGCCGCGCGCCGACGTGCTTGAGGGTGCCGAGGCGGTAGCCGAACACGCCCTGCAATTCGCTCAAGAAACTGCGCTCGTCCAGCTCCGCCAAGCGCTTGGCGTCCATGCCGACGCGGGTCCAGACCAGCGCGCAGCGGTTTTCCGGCAGCGGCAGCAGGGCCATCGGGCCGTCGTCGGTGAAGCGCTCGAAAGCCATGCCGTTATGGGCTTCGCTGGGGGTGACGTTGGCGATCAGCGCGCTTTGGTTATAAGGGCGCTGGCGCACACCGATGCCCAATTGCTCGCGCAGCCCCGAGCGGCCACCGTCGGCCAATACCGCGAGGTCGCATTCAAGGGTGGTTTCGTCGTCCAGGGTGAGGCGATAGCCATCGGCCAGCGGCTCCATGCGGGTGACATGGGCCGGGCACCGCCAACTGATGACGTCCTTGTCCAGGCCCTGCCACAGGCATTGGCCGAGCCAGGCGTTTTCCACCACGTAGCCCAGGGCCGGCACACCTTCTTCCATCGCCGACAGCCGCGCGGTGGAAAACCGCCCGCGGTCGGACACGTGTATTTGCTTGATCGGCTCGGCGCGGCGCGAGACTTCCTGCCACAGGCCCAGGCGTTGGTAGATTTGCTTGGCGCCATAGGACAGCGCCGAGGAGCGGGCGTCATAGCTGGGCTGGTAGCTGTCGCCGGGGGCGAAGGGTTCGATCAGGACGATTTTCCAACCGCGGGCCTTGGCCCCGGCCTGCAATGCCAGCGCCAGGCTCGCGCCCACCAGGCCACCGCCGATGATTGCCAGATGAACGCGGCTCATGCCACAGGCACCCGGGCAGCGGCCATCAAGGCCTCGATGGCGGCGACGGTTTTCGGTACGCCGCCGGTCAGGATTTCACAACCTTGTTTGGTCACTACCACGTCATCCTCGATGCGCACGCCAATGCCGCGCCATTTCTTCGCCACGTTGAGGTTGTCGGGCGCAATGTAGATGCCCGGTTCCACCGTCAGCGCCATGCCGACTTCCAGCACGCGCCATTGCCCGCCTACGCGGTACTCGCCTACGTCATGCACGTCCATGCCCAGCCAATGGCCGGCGCGGTGCATGTAAAACGCCTTATAGGCCTCGCTGGCGATCAATTCGTCCACTTCACCCTGCAACAGCCCAAGCTCCACCAGTCCGGTGGTTATCACCCGAACGGTGGCCTCGTGGGCCTGGTTCCAGTGTTTATTGGGCGCGATCTGGGCAAAAGCGGCCTCCTGAGACGCCAGCACCACTTCGTAAATGGCTTTCTGCTCAGGAGAAAACTTGCCGTTGACCGGCCAGGTGCGGGTGATGTCGCTGGCGTAGCAGTCGATCTCGCAGCCCGCGTCGATCAGTACCAGGTCGCCGTCCTTGAGCAGTGCGTCATTCTGCTGGTAGTGCAGGATGCAGCTGTTGCGCCCGGCGGCCACGATGGAGCCGTAGGCAGGCATTTTCGCCCCGCCCTTGCGGAACTCGTAATCCAGCTCCGCTTCCAGGCTGAACTCGTGCAGCCCCGGCCGACTGGCCTGCATGGCACGGACGTGGGCCTGGGCGGAAATCCGCGCCGCTTCGCGCATCACCTTCACTTCTGCCGCCGATTTATACAGGCGCATGTCGTGGAGCAGATGATCCAGGGCAACGAATTCGTTCGGTGGCTGGGCGCCAAGGTGCGCTTTAGAGCGGATGACGTTGATCCAGTCCATCAGGTGGCGGTCGAATTCCGGGTTGCTGCCCATGGCCGAATACACCCGGTCGCGGCCTTCGATCAGGCCCGGCAGGATGTCGTCGATGTCGGTGATGGGAAAGGCGTCATCGGCGCCAAAGTCGCGGATCGCGCCTTCCTGGCCGGCGCGCAAACCGTCCCACAACTCGCGCTCGGCGTTGCGCTCGCGGCAGAACAGCAGGTACTCGCCGTGCACCCGGCCGGGCATCAGGACCAGCACGGCCTGGGGCTCGGGGAAGCCGCTGAGGTATTGGAAATCGCTGTCCTGGCGGTAGACGTGCTCGACGTCGCGGTTGCGGATCGCCACCGCGGCGGCGGGCAGGATCGCGATGCTGTTGGGTTCCATCTGCGCCATGAGCGCCTTGCGGCGGCGGGTGTATTCCGATTTCGGGATATGGATCATGGGCAGACGGGGTTCCCTCTCACGCGGTCAATGCAGCGACGGTTTGGCGGCCGACTCGTCGGTTTTCTTGGTTTCGGTGAACAGCAGCAGCGGCGCCACACGCAGGTATTCCATGACTTCCATGTAGTCGCTCTCGCCGTCATCGGACTCTTCGAGGGCGTCCTGCACCTGGGCGATGGCAGCCAGGTCCTGCAGCACTTCGGTGGCTTCGGTGCTCAACGCGTAGGCGCGGCGGGTCAGGCCGAAACCGGTGAGGAAGCCCTGGCACCATTGGCCCAGCGCAGCGGCACGGTCGGCCAGGGGTGCGTCGTCGGTGGGCAACAGCAGCACAACAGTCATGTCGTCGCCAGTCAGCTCGCCCTTGACCATCTCCTGCAAGCCGATCAGAGCATTGCGCACGTTGTCCTGCGGTTCGCCTTCGAGCAGTTCGGCGGCGTCGGCCAACCAACTGTCGGCTTCAAAGCCCGCGCCGGCGCAACTGCGCCCCAGCAACAGGCCATGCAGTTCGGCAGGCGAGACGGGGTGGCCACTGGTGGTGAGCAGGGTGGCGAAGGCTTGGTACGGGGAATTCTGAATGGGCATGGGCTGCTAGGCGCCAAGCGGCGCTATGTCTAGAATGAAGGGCTTGTATCCTACAACGACAGACTCGCCAAGACCATTAAAGGCTGCCCGGCAGTTGCCGCCCATCAGACACATTTTTAGTGGACACAATGGAAGACACCGACCTGCACGCGCTGATGGCCAGACTCGAACTGCTAATTACCCGAGTCGAGCAACTAAAGAGCCAGAACGGACTCCTATTAGCTCAGGAAAAGACCTGGCGCGAGGAACGCGCGCACCTCATTGAAAAAAACGAAATCGCCCGGCGTAAGGTCGAATCGATGATTTCGCGCCTCAAGGCCTTGGAGCAAGACTCATGAGTTCAAGCAATAGCGTCACCGTGCAGATCCTCGACAAAGAGTATTCCGTCAGTTGCTCCCAGGAAGAGCGCAGCCACCTGCTGGCCGCCGCCCGTTACCTGGACGACAAAATGCGCAAGATCCGCAGCAGCGGCAAAGTCATCGGCGCCGACCGCATCGCCGTAATGGCCGCGCTGAATATCACCCACGACCTGCTACACAGCCAGGAACGCCCGGACGTGCAGGCCAGCGGCTCGACCCGCGAGCAAGTGCGCGACCTGCTCGACCGTGTCGACCAGGCGTTGTCCAACGACCCGGACGTCAGCAAAGGCTGAATGATGTCACCGCTTGGGGTATACTCGCGCCACTCCCTGGGGTGCTTGCCAGCTGGCGATGTCCCTGAGCCGATTCGCACTACCCTGGAAGTTGCACGTTGGGCTGGTGTGCATGTCCGCTAGACGGAAAGCCTTAAAGCCTACTGCATCTTCCACCTTGAACTTTCGGGTTCAAGGGCTAAGTCGGCAGCGGTTCATCCGGGGAGCCTGAATTCAATCCAATGCCAGTTCTCGCAACTGGCATTGTTTTATCACCGGCATGCCCAGCGGGCGGCCCACCTCGACAGCCGATCACCATGACCGAACCTGCGCCGCTTTCACGCCCGCAACTTCGACGCATGCTGCGCCGCGCCCGCCGCGCCCTCACCGCCCGCCAACAGCGCCGGGCGGCGCACGGGTTGTACCGGCAACTGGCGCAACACCCGGTTTGGCGCCGGGCCCAACATATTTCCCTGTACTTGCCCACCGACGGTGAAATCGACCCGCGCCTGCTGCTGCGCGCGGCCCAGCGGCGCGGCAAGGCCACCTACCTACCGGTACTCAGCGCCTGGCCACGCACGAAAATGGCATTCCAACGCGTTCGCCCCGGCGAAAAGCTCAAGCCCAACCGCTTTCGCATCCTCGAACCGCGGGTCAATGTCGCCCGCCAGCGCAAGGCCTGGGCCCTGGACCTGGTGCTGTTGCCGTTGGTCGGCTTCGATGAAACGGGCGGGCGCCTGGGGATGGGCGGCGGGTTCTACGACCGCAGCCTCGCGTACCTGGCGCGCCGCAAAAGCTGGCGCAAGCCGACGCTGCTGGGGCTGGCCCACGAATGCCAAAAGGTCGAAAAGTTGGATCAGGCCAGTTGGGACGTCCCGCTGCAAGGCACGGTAACCGATCGCAAATGGTACGTGGCGCGGTAGGCGCCTGGGGAGAGGTGGTTCAGCGCTTGAAGCCGGGAGCCTGCTGGGTCACTTCAATCGGCGCATCGACTTTGTTGGCCCACAGGCTCTGTGCATAACCGGTGGTCACGACGCCCAAACCGAACAAAATAACCAAAACCCAGAGCAAATCCGGTTTGCGTTTCATCGATTGCCCCCCTCAAGGCAGATCACACACGATGACAGCATCGGTTTCCGTTTATAGGCCGTGCAGCAGCGTCAAGCTTAAAAGTCCGGCATTCTGCGATAACGTGAACTGACACGCAAACCTTGACGTCAACCGACTGTCGGTTTGTCATAAAATTCGCGCATTTGCCCTTTCAGGAGTGCCCCATGGCCTATTGGCTGATGAAATCCGAGCCGGACGAACTCTCGATCCAGGACCTGGCGAAGCTCGGCCAGACCCGGTGGGATGGCGTGCGCAATTACCAAGCACGCAACTTCTTGCGGGCCATGGCCGCGGGTGACGAGTTTTTCTTCTACCACTCAAGTTGCCCTGAACCGGGCATCGCGGGAATCGGGCGCATTGTCGCAGGCGCCTACCCGGACCCCACGGCCCTCGACCCGCAAAGCCATTACTACGACATCAAGGCCAGCGCCGAGAAAAACCCCTGGAGCGCACTGGACGTGGCCCACGTCGAGACGTTCCCCAAGGTTTTGGGCCTGGGCTACCTCAAGCAACAGGCCGAACTGGCCGAAATGCCCCTGGTGCAAAAAGGCAGCCGCCTCTCGGTGATGCCGGTGACCGCCGCGCAGTGGGCGGCAGTGCTAGCCCTGCGCTGAATGGGCGAGAACTCGCCAGTCACATCCAAGGCCCATGCATCCTGCGCACAATCGGGGTAGGCTTGCCCCTCATTTGACTGATATCAACTCGCCAGAAGTGCGAACCAGCCAAACTTGGACGCTACCGCTGCAGGATGCCTTCCCCTATGTCGACAAACCATCGCTCATCTCGTCTCTTCGCCTGTTCGCTCCTGGTTCTACTGGTGGGCGCCGGTGCCTTTGGCTACTGGAAATCCTCCCAGGATCGCCTGCCCGAAGGCTTGAGCATGGGCAATGGCCGACTGGAAGCCACCGAAGTGCAGATCGCCAGCAAGATCCCCGGGCGGCTGGCCGAAGTGCGTGTCGATGAAGGCGACAAGGTGCTCAAGGGCCAACTGCTGGCACGCATGGACACCCGCACCCTCGAAGCCCAGCGCAACCAGGCCGAAGCCGAAGTGATACGCGCCCAGGAAAACTTCTCCGCGGCACAAGCCAACGTACTGTTGCGCCAGAGCGAACAACTGCTGGCCCATCAGGAACTGGGCCGCTCCCAGGAGCTGTTCAAGCGTGGCTTCGCCAGCCGCCAGATCATCGACCAGCAACAGGCCCGCCTCAACACCGGCAATGCCGCCGTGCTCGCGGCGCAAGCCCAGGTCGCGGCGGTCAAGGCCGCCATCACCGCCAGCGAGGCGCAGGTGGCGCAACTGACCAGCGAAATCGATGACAGCAGCCTGCGCGCGCCCATCGACGGCATCATTCAATTGCGCCTGGCCGAACCGGGCGAAGTGCTCGGCGCTGGCGGGCGGGTGTTGCTGCTGATCGACCCCAACGACCAATACATGAACCTCTACCTGCCCGCCTCGGTCACCGGGCGCCTGACCGTGGGCGACGAAGGCCGCATCGTGCTCGACGCCCTGCCCAACCAACCGCTGCCCGCGCGCATCAGCTTCGTCGCCGCCAAATCGCAGTTCACCCCCAAAGAGGTGGAAACCCGCGACGAGCGGCAAAAACTGGTGTTTCGCGTCAAGCTGAAACTGACCCAACCCAGTGCCGTGCCCCAGGCGAAACCGGGCATGCCCGGCGCCGGCTATGTACGCACGGCGACCGTGGACTGGCCGGCTAACCTGCAATGAGCGCCCTGGCCCTGCAAGCCGTCGGCCTCAACCACCGCTACGGCAAACAGCAAGCCCTGATCGACATCGCCTTCAGCCTGCCCAGCGGCACGCGCTGCGGGCTCATCGGCCCGGACGGCGCGGGCAAGTCCAGCCTGTTGGGGCTGATCGCCGGGGTAAAGAAACTCCAACAGGGCCAACTCGACGTCCTCGGCGGCGCCATCACCCAGCGCCGCCACCGCAACAGCCTCTACCCGCGCATCGCCTTCATGCCCCAGGGCCTGGGCGGCAACCTCTACCCGGAACTGTCGATCAGCGAAAACATCCGCTTTTTCGCCACCCTGTTCGGCTTGTCGAAGGCCGAATGCGACGAACGCATGCACAGCCTGCTGCTGGCCACGGACCTGGCCAGTTTCGCCGAGCGCCCGGCGGGCAAGCTCTCGGGCGGCATGAAGCAGAAGCTGGGCCTGTGCTGCGCGTTGATCCACGAGCCAGACCTGCTGATCCTCGACGAACCCACCACGGGCGTCGACCCGCTGTCACGCCGGCGTTTCTGGGAGTTGGTGGACGACGTGCGCCGCCAGCGCCCGCAACTGACCCTGCTGGTGGCCACCGCCTACATGGAAGAGGCCGAGCAGTTCGAACACTGCCTGATGCTCGACCGCGGCAAATTGATCGCCGACGGGCTGAGCGCCGAACTGGCCTCAGTCACCCCCAGCGGCAAGCTCGACGAAGCCTTCACCTACTTCCAGGGCGACAGCGCCCACAACAGCAAGCCGTTGGTGATCCCGCCACGGGTCAGCGACAACGCCGAAATCGCCATCGAGGCCCACGACCTGACACTGCGCTTCGGTGATTTCACCGCAGTGAACAAGGTCAGCTTCGCCATCGGCCGCGGCGAGATTTTCGGTTTCCTCGGCTCCAACGGCTGCGGCAAGACCACCACCATGAAGGTGCTGACCGGCCTGATGCCCGCCACCGAAGGCAGCGCCACGCTGCTGGGCAACCCGGTCAACGCCAAGGACCTGGCGACCCGCAAGCGCGTGGGTTTCATGTCCCAGAGCTTCTCCCTGTACGGGGAACTCAGCGTGCGCCAGAACCTGGTGCTGCATGCCCAGTTGTTCGACCTGCCCAAGGCCGAAAGCGGCCCGCGTATCGAGGAGTTGATCCAACGCTTTGGCCTGGGCGACATGGCCGAGCAACAGTCCGGCGCCCTGCCCCTGGGCGTGCGCCAGCGCCTGTCGTTGGCGGTGGCGGTGCTGCATCGCCCAGAAGTGCTGATCCTCGACGAACCCACTTCCGGCGTCGACCCGGCGGCCCGCGACGACTTCTGGCGCCTGCTGATCGAGTTGTCCCGCGAGCAAGGGGTGACGATTTTCCTTTCCACCCACTTTATGAACGAAGCCCAGCGCTGCGACCGCATCTCCCTGATGCACGCCGGCCGGGTGCTGGCCTGCGATACGCCCGAGGCGCTGCAGCGCCAGTTCCACGGCGATACCTTGGAGGCCGCCTTCGTGCGCTGCCTGGAAGACGCGCAGAAGCAACCCGAGGCACCGGCCAGCAGCCCTCCCGCGAACGCCAGCACTGGCACGCCAGGCGCCCACAAGAGCGAGCCGCTCCCCGTGGGTAAGCGCGGCTTCAGCCTGGCGCGCCTGATCGCGGTGGCCAGCCGCGAAGGCAAGGAGCTGATGCGCGACAAGGTGCGCCTGGCGTTCGCTCTGCTGGGGGCGATTTTCATGATGGTGATTTTCGGCTACGGCATTTCCCTGGACGTGGAGAAACTCGCCTTCGCCGTCTACGACCAGGACCAGACCCCGCAAAGCCGCACCTACCTGGAGGCGTTCCGCAGCTCGCGCTACTTTGCCGAGCAGGCGCCGATCCAGGATGCCAAGGAGCTGCACCAACGCTTGCAGCGCTCGGAAATCAAACTGGCGCTGGAGATCCCGCCCGGTTTCGGCCGCGACCTCTACGCCGGGCGGCAACCGGCGGTGGCGGCGTGGCTCGACGGCGGCATGCCGTTTCGCGCCGAAACCAGCCGCAACTACGTAGAAGCAGTGCACCAGGCCAACCTCGTGCAACTGGCCGAGCAGAGCAGCCCGGCGCTGGCAGCGATGCCTGCGGCCAAACTGGAAACCCGCTTTCGCTACAACCAGGATGTGGTCAGCGTCAACGCCATCGGCCCCGGCGTGATGGCGCTGATCCTGGCGTTCATCCCGGCCATGCTCACCGCCCTGGGCATCGTGCGCGAGAAGGAGTTGGGTTCGATTACCAACTTCTATGCCACGCCACTCACGCGCCTGGAGTTTCTCTTGGGCAAACAGGCGCCGTACCTGGCCGTGAGCCTGATTAACCTGGCGCTGCTGGCGGCGATGAACCGCTGGCTATTCGGTGTGCCATTCAAGGGCAGCGGCCTGACCCTGGCCCTGGGCGGCACCTTGTACGTGCTGGCGACCACCAGCATGGGCCTGCTGATCTCGGCGTTCACCCGCACCCAGATCGCGGCGATCCTGGGCACCATGATTATCACCAGCCTGCCGACCATTCAGTTCTCCGGGCTGATCGTGCCGCGCTCGTCCCTGGAAGGCGCGGCGGCGGCCATGGGCATGCTGTTCCCGGCCGGCTACTTCCTCGACATCGCCGTCGGCACCTTCACCAAGGCCCTGGACGTGCGCCAGTTGTGGCCGCAATGCCTGGCGTTGGTCGGGTTCTTCCTCGGGTTCACCGGGCTGAGCCTGGTCATGCTGAAAAAGCAGGAGGCCTGATGCACGCGTTCGCCCACATCCTGCGCTTGGGGCTCAAAGAGCTCACCAGCCTGCGCCACGACAGCGTTCTGCTGCTGTTCTTGATGTACGCCTTCACCGTGGCCATCTACATGCCCGCCGCCGGCTCGGTGATTGGCGTGCACAACGCCAGCGTGGCCCTGGTGGATGAAGACCACAGCCACCTCTCGCGCCTGCTCGCCGAATCCCTGCAACCGCCGGAATTCCAGAGCGCCGTGCTGCTGCCCTACGATCAGTTGGACAAGGTCATGGACAGCGGCCAATACACCTTTGTCATCAACGTGCCGGCTAATTTCCAGGCCGACCTGCTGGCCGGGCGCGCCCCGGCGGTGCAGGTCAACGTTGATGCCACGGCTATGAGCCAGGCGTTCATGGGCGCCGGCTATATCGGCCGGATCTTCCAGCGCGAACTGCTCAACTACGCCAGCCCCAGCGAATCAGCCAACAAAGCCCCGGCACTGCTGACCGCCCGTGCACTGTTCAACCCCAACCTGGAGGGCGGCTGGTTCTTGGCGGTGATCCAGATCGTCAACAACATCACCATCCTGGCCATCGTGCTCACCGGCACCGCGCTGCTGCGCGAACGCGAACACGGCACCCTCGACCACTTGCTGGTGCTGCCGCTGACCGCGCTGGAAATCATGCTGGCGAAAATCTGGAGCAACATGCTGGTGGTGGTGCTGTGCACCTGGGTGTCGCTGGAGGTGATCGTCAAGGGCGCCCTCGGTGTGCCGTTGGCGGGCTCGTTGACCCTGTTTCTGCTGGTCACGGCGCTGTATCTGTTCGCCAGCACCGCATTAGGGATCTTCCTCGCCACCCTGGCGCGCTCGACCCCGCAATTCGGCTTGCTGGCGATCCCGGTCATCATCCCGATGCTGCTGCTGTCGGGCGGCAGCACGCCGCTAGACAGCATGCCGCAATGGCTGCAATGGGTGATGCAGGGCTCGCCCTCGACCCACTTCGTCAGCCTCAGCGCGGCGATTCTGTTCCGCGACGCGGGGGTGAGCGTGGTGTGGCCGGACTTGCTGGCATTGGCGGGGATCGGGCTGCTGTTCTTCGCCATTGCCCTGGCGCGGTTTCGCAAGAGCCTGGCGTCTTGAAGGTGAGCAACGGGCACTAGGCGCGCGGTGCGCTCCAGCGCGGGCGAGCCCGCTTGCTACACGGCGGGTTATTGGATGATGAGGTTGTTGAACAGCAGGTCATCGACCATGGGCTTGCCAGTTTCGTCGTTCATCACTTGCTGGGTTTGCTTGAGCGCTTCCTGGCGCAGCTTTTCCTTGGCCTCGACGTTGCTCATGGTTTCGGTGGTTTGCTGGGAAAACAGCGCCACCAATTGATTGCGGATCAACGGCTCGTTGGCCTTGACCGCTTTGGCCGCCTCCTCGCCCGTCACGCGCAGGGCCACGTCAGCCTTGAACACCTTGAGCTTGGGGCTGCCGTCCAGGCCATAGTTGCCGACGAAGGGCGGGGTCAGGCTGATATAGCTGACTTTCGGCGCCGCGCCTTCTTTGGCTGCTTCCTCGGCCATCGCGGCCGTGGGCAGAGACAGGGCCAGCAGCAACAGGATCCACGCTTTCACAATTCACTCCTTATCCGGTTTGAGGCCTATGGCCACACTGGCCACTAGGATAGCGATCCGCCACTTAAGTACAAGCTTATGGCCAGCTATCAGGGCCGGGCATGCTCGTTGACCGCCCGACACCCACACCTACACTTATCGGCCATCACTCCCAAAGGAATAGCCCTGATGAAAGCCGTGCTGTGCAAAGCCTTCGGCCCCGCCGAAACGCTGGTGCTGGAAGACGTCGCAAGTCCCGAGCCCAAGAAGAATGAAATCCTGCTCGAGGTACATGCCGCCGGGGTCAACTTCCCGGACACCCTTATCATCGAGGGCAAGTACCAGTTCAAACCGCCCTTCCCGTTTTCCCCGGGCGGCGAGGCCGCGGGCGTGGTCAGCGCCGTGGGCGAGAAGGTCAGCCACCTCAAGATCGGTGACCGGGTCATGGCCCTGACCGGGTGGGGCAGCTTCGCCGAACAAGTCGCGGTGCCGGGCTACAACGTCCTGCCGATCCCCGCCGCCATGGACTTCAACACCGCCGCCGCCTTCAGCATGACCTACGGCACCTCCATGCACGCCCTCAAGCAGCGCGCCCACCTGCAACCGGGCGAAACCCTGCTGGTGCTCGGCGCCTCTGGTGGCGTGGGCCTGGCCGCCGTGGAAATCGGCAAAGCCATGGGCGCACGCGTGATCGCCGCCGCCAGCAGCGAAGAAAAACTCGCCGTGGCCAAAGCCGCCGGCGCCGATGAACTCATCAACTACACCACCACTAACCTCAAGGACGAAATCAAACGCCTCACCGACGGCAACGGCGCCGACGTGATCTACGACCCTGTGGGCGGCGACCTCTTCGACCAGGCTATCCGCGCCATCGCCTGGAACGGCCGCCTGCTGGTGGTGGGCTTCGCCAGCGGGCGTATCCCCGAACTGCCGGTCAACCTCGCCCTGCTCAAAGGCGCGGCGGTGGTCGGCGTGTTCTGGGGCTCCTTCGCCCAACGCCAGCCCCAGGACAACGCCGCCAACTTCCAGCAACTGTTCGGCTGGTTCGCCGAAGGCAAGCTCAAACCCCTGGTCTCGCAGCTCTACCCTCTGAGCAACGCCGCCCAAGCCATCAACGACCTCGGCCAACGCAAAGCCGTGGGTAAAGTAGTGGTGCAGGTGCGCTGATCGGTGGTTGGAGGGCCCGGGCTGCCGTAGGGGTGGCTCGGGCTCCCCTCTTACAAGCCATCGCTTGTCCGCCAGGACAACTAACCCACATCCCTCCCCCAGTTTTTCACACTGCTCTAGCCTCTCTGCAATGGCGCGCCCGCTCATCAAACATATGTTTTCGAGTGGGCTCTAACGCGCTATCTGGCAAAGCACCCGTCAACGCCCAGAAAGGAGGAGTTAGCCGTCAGATACTGGCCGCCAGCGTCTGTTGTGCCACGTCGCGGCAGCGCTTGAGGCGGGCTTCCAGGTTACGGTCAGGCATGGCGTGGCTGCGTAGGGCATTGACGGTTTGCTCGACGTAGTCACGGGTGGTGCCATAACGGCCGCAGGCACTTTCGAAGACTTGGCTCAGCACGCTGTCGGGCAGGTTGCCGGCGTAGCTGGGCAGGTGGCGCTCCAGTACGAACCCCAGGGCCTGCACGCGCGTACCGTCTTCAAGACGGCAGTTGAGCCAGTGGGGCCGGTAGGACGGCACGGGCATTTCGCGCTGCCAGAGGGCGTAGAGGGAATCTTGCAATTGCTCTTGCGGGAGTCGGTAGGCGAAGCCGCTGCACGAGCCGCCGCGATCCAGGCCGAAGACCAGGCCGGGGCGTTCCGGTGTGCCACGGTGTTCGTGGGACCACAGGTAAAGGCCGCGATGATAGCCATGGACCCGGCCGCGCACCCGTTCCACCGCCGAGCATTCGGGGCGCCAGATCAACGAGCCGTAGGCAAACAGCCACACCGGGCCACCGCGATGGCGGGCCAGGGTGGCCTGCATCGAGCTCATCAGTTGTTCGTGGGTGAGGGGCGACCCCAGATCGAGCCGCGGCGGATAAACCGGATTCACAAGAGCAGATTCAATGGCACTCATGGCGAATAGCGTTGAGCTCCCCGCAGTGAAGAATTACTTAATAGAACGCACCGCTGTAACAATAAGGCACATAAGTTTTAAGGCAAATTAAGTGCCATGGCACAGTTTTTAAATTCAACCTTTGTTTTATATAGCCTAACGATATCTATCCGTTTGAATAAATACCGATCAGCTATATAGCGAGTTATAACGCGCCAGGATTCAGTCGCGAGGAGCGTAGGCAAATACATCCGCACGCATTTGGTGGGGGTCCATGCCGGCGTCCACCAGGGCATCGAGGGTGGCGTAGATCATTGCCGGCGAGCCGCTGCCATAGACGTAAACCGAGGACAGGTCCTGGATGTCTTCGCACACCGCCTCATGCAGCATGCCGCAGCGCCCGTCCCAGCCACACAGGTCACTGACCACTTTGTGCAGGTAGAGGTTGGGCAGTTGTTGCCATTGGTCCCAGTGTTCGATGGCGTAGAAATCTTGAGGGCGGCGCACGCCCCAGTACAGATGCACCGGATGCTTGAAGCCCTTGGCGCGGCAGTGCTCGATCAGGCTGTGCATCTGCGCCATGCCAGTGCCGGCCGCGATCAGCACCAGGGGGCCGTCCGGCAGTTGCGACAAGTGAGTGTCGCCAAACGGCATTTCCACTCGCACCAATGGGTTGCGTTGCAGTTGCTCGATGAGGGTTTGCGCACTGGCTTCACGCACCAGTACATGGAGTTCCAGATCCCGCCCGGCGTGGGGGGCGGAGGCCAGGGAGAAGGCCGATTTCTCGCCATTCTCGCGCTCCAGCATCAGGTACTGCCCGGCGTGGTAACGCGGCGCTTTGCCGGCCGGGGTGCGCAAGCGCACACGCCAGACATCGCCGCCCACCTCCACGCACTCACTGACCTGACACGACAGGCTGCGCACCGGCAGTTCTCCCAGCGCAAGCACGCCATCCCACAGCACGATGCAGTCTTCCAGCGGCTCGGCAATGCAAGTGTAGAACTCGCCGTGGTCGCGCACCGCGCCGGCCTGTTGCACGCGGCCTTCAACCAGCAGCGCGGCGCACACGTGACAATTGCCATTGCGGCAGCTTTGCGGGCATTCGTAGCCCAGGCGCCGTGCGCCATCGAGGATCCGCTCGCCGGGCAATATCTCAAGCACTGCTCCGGAGGGCTGCAAGGTTACACGCATCAATCTATTCCTAACTGATTCCAGATGGCATCGATCCGGCGGGTGACCGCCTCGTCCTTGACGATAACCCGGCCCCACTCGCGGGTGGTTTCACCGGGCCATTTGTGGGTGGCATCCAGGCCCATTTTCGAGCCCAGGCCGGACACCGGCGAGGCGAAGTCCAGGTAGTCGATCGGCGTGTTGTCGATCATCACCGTGTCGCGCTTGGGGTCCATGCGCGTGGTGATGGCCCAGATCACGTCGTTCCAGTCCCGGGCATTGATGTCGTCGTCGGTGACGATAACGAACTTGGTGTACATGAACTGCCGCAAAAACGACCAGACCCCCAGCATCACGCGCTTGGCGTGCCCCGGGTACTGCTTCTTTATGGTCACCACCGCCATGCGGTATGAACAGCCTTCGGGCGGCAGGTAGAAGTCGGTGATTTCCGGGAACTGCTTTTGCAGGATCGGCACGAACACTTCGTTCAGCGCCACGCCGAGGATCGCCGGCTCATCGGGCGGGCGGCCAGTGTAGGTGCTGTGGTAGATCGGCTTGATACGGTGGGTGATGCGCTCGACGGTAAACACCGGGAAGCTGTCGACTTCGTTGTAGTAGCCGGTGTGGTCGCCGTAAGGGCCTTCGTCGGCCATTTCACCAGGGTGGATCACGCCTTCGAGGATGATCTCGGCGGTGGCCGGCACTTGCAGGTCGTTGCCGCGGCATTTCACCAGTTCGGTGCGGTTGCCACGCAACAACCCGGCGAAGGCGTATTCGGAAAGGCTGTCGGGCACCGGGGTGACGGCACCCAGGATGGTGGCCGGGTCCGCCCCCAGCGCCACGGAAACAGGGAACGGCTGGCCCGGATGTTTTTCACACCATTCGCGGTAATCCAACGCACCGCCGCGATGGCTCAGCCAGCGCATGATGACCTTGTTGCGGCCAATCACCTGCTGGCGGTAGATGCCCAGGTTCTGGCGGTCCTTGTTCGGGCCTTTGGTGACGGTCAGGCCCCAGGTAATCAGCGGGCCGACATCGCCAGGCCAGCAGGTCTGCACGGGCAGCATCGCCAGGTCGACGTCGTCACCTTCGATGACCACTTCCTGGCACACCGCGTCTTTGACCACTTTGGGCGCCATGGCGATGATCTTGCGGAAGATCGGCAGCTTGGACCAAGCGTCTTTCAGGCCCTTGGGCGGCTCCGGCTCCTTGAGAAAGGCCAGTAATTTGCCGATTTCGCGCAGCTCGCTGACCGCTTCGGCGCCCATGCCCAGGGCCACGCGCTCGGGAGTGCCGAACAGGTTGCCGAGCACCGGGATGTCGTAGCCGGTGGGGTTTTCAAAGAGCAGGGCCGGGCCTTTGGCACGCAAGGTGCGGTCGCAGACCTCGGTCATTTCCAGCACAGGAGACACCGGAACCTGGATGCGCTTGAGTTCGCCGCGCGTTTCCAGACCGCTGATAAAGTCGCGCAAGTCGCGATACTGCATGCTTGAGCCTCGTTTTGGCCGTGGCGTTCGGGGCACGAGTTTAGCGCCGAAGCCACCTGTTACGAATAGTGAGCTGCCCGATGATAAAGGGTCAGACAGCAAAAAGCCGGGTTTCCCCGGCCTTTTGCGGTCCCGCTCGAATTACTTGCGTTTCATCGACAGGAAGAACTCATCGTTGGTCTTGGTCTGTTTCAGCTTGTCGATCAAGAACTCGATAGCCGCGACTTCGTCCATCGGGTGCAGCAGCTTGCGCAGGATCCACATGCGCTGCAACTCGTCGTCGGCGGTCAGCAACTCTTCGCGGCGGGTGCCGGAACGGTTGATGTTGATGGCCGGGAAGACGCGTTTTTCCGCGATCTTGCGATCCAGAGGCAGCTCCATGTTGCCGGTGCCCTTGAACTCCTCGTAGATCACTTCGTCCATCTTCGAGCCGGTTTCAACCAGCGCGGTGGCGATGATGGTCAGCGAACCGCCTTCTTCGATGTTGCGCGCAGCGCCGAAGAAACGCTTCGGTTTTTCCAGGGCGTGGGCATCGACACCACCGGTGAGGACCTTGCCGGAGCTCGGGATCACGGTGTTGTAGGCACGGGCCAGACGGGTGATGGAATCGAGCAGGATCACCACGTCCTTTTTGTGCTCGACCAGGCGCTTGGCCTTCTCGATCACCATTTCGGCAACCTGCACGTGGCGGGTTGGCGGCTCGTCGAACGTCGAGGCAACCACTTCGCCGCGCACGGTGCGCTGCATTTCGGTCACTTCTTCCGGGCGCTCGTCGATCAACAGCACGATCAGATGAACTTCCGGGTTGTTGCGCGCAATATTGGCAGCGATGTTCTGCAGCATGATCGTCTTGCCCGCTTTCGGCGGAGCCACAATCAGGCCGCGCTGGCCCTTGCCGATGGGCGCACACAGGTCGATCACGCGACCGGTCAGGTCTTCGGTGGAACCGTTGCCGGCTTCCATTTTCATGCGCACGGTCGGGAACAGCGGGGTCAGGTTCTCGAAGAGAATCTTGTTCTTCGCGTTCTCGGGACGATCAAAGTTGATCGTATCGACCTTGAGCAGTGCGAAATAACGCTCGCCTTCCTTGGGAGGGCGGATCTTGCCAACGATGGTGTCACCGGTGCGCAAGTTGAAACGGCGGATCTGGCTCGGCGAGACGTAGATGTCGTCGGGGCCCGCCAGATAGGAAGCGTCAGCGGAGCGCAGGAAGCCGAAGCCGTCCTGGAGAATCTCCAGCACGCCATCACCGGAGATTTCCTCGCCGCTTTTCGCGTGCTTTTTGAGCAGAGAGAAAATCACGTCCTGCTTGCGCGAACGGGCCATATTTTCTATGCCCATCTGTTCGGCCAATTCGAGCAGTTCGGTAATCGGCTTTTGCTTGAGTTCAGTCAGATTCATATAGGAATGACGTAATCATTTATGGAGGGGGGGGAAATTAAGCTTTTGGCTTAATGAGGCCGCGCCGCGGAGAAGGCGACAGGATCGCGTACTAATCGAAAGGAGAGCGTCGGCGACGGCTTGCAGGGGGCAATGGAGAAACCAGTGCGGGGCCGAATGTAACACCTGAATTTAGGAGCGTCTAGCCCTGAACAATGAAAAGCCCCGCAATTTGCGGGGCTTTTCATCAGGCTTAGATGTTGGCGTCGAGGAAGGCTGCTAACTGCGACTTCGACAGCGCACCGACCTTGGTGGCTTCGACATTGCCGTTCTTGAACAGCATCAGCGTCGGGATACCACGCACGCCATGCTTGGCTGGCGTTTCCTGGTTTTCGTCGATGTTCAGCTTGGCAACGGTCAGTTTGCCTTTGTAGGTTTCAGCAATCTCGTCCAGGACTGGCGCGATCATTTTGCAAGGGCCACACCACTCAGCCCAGTAATCGACCAATACAGCGCCTTCGGCCTTGAGTACGTCAGCCTCGAAGCTAGCGTCGCTAACGTGTTTGATAAGATCGCTGCTCATGGAAGTCTCCAGGTTGTAAGCAAAAAAACGTGGCCCATCATAGCCGCCCTTCCCCCGTTCAGGAAGCCGCAGATGATTGACTATCACTATGGCAATTCATGGCTTTGGGTATAGGGCAATGCCGCACATTCCGCTAATTACAGCAGAAAATTCTGACCGCACCGTAGCCTCGCGCTCGAAGTAAGAGAGGAAGTGAGCTTGATGGCGAAATGCCTCACCAGAAGCACAACAGGCCGCGACATGGGTCGCAGCCTGTTTTTGGGCGGGGTTGCCGGGTTACAACTTGATCCAGGTCGCCTTCAGCTCGGTGTACTTGTCAAAGGCGTGCAGCGACTTGTCACGGCCATTACCGGACTGCTTGAAGCCACCGAACGGCGCGGTCATATCGCCGCCATCGTACTGGTTGACCCACACACTGCCCGCACGCAACGCCTTGGCTGTCAGGTGCGCCTTGGAGATATTGGACGTCCACACCGCCGCCGCCAGCCCATAAGGCGTGTCGTTGGCAATCTCAATGGCTTCCTCGACCGAGTCGAAGGCAATCACCGATAGCACCGGGCCAAAGATCTCTTCCTGGGCAATTTTCATCGCATTGCTGACGCCGTCGAAAATCGTTGGCTCAACATAGGTGCCACCGGTTTCCTGGAGAATGCGCTTGCCACCCACCACCAGTTTGGCGCCATCGCTATGGCCGGACTCGATGTAGGACAGCACGGTGTTCATCTGCTGGGTATCGACCAGCGCGCCGACATTGGTGGCCGGGTCCAGCGGGTTGCCGGGCTTCCAGCCCTTGAGCGCCTCGATCACCAGCGGCAGGAATTTATCCTTGATCGAGCGCTCCACCAGCAGGCGCGAGCCAGCGGTGCAGACTTCGCCCTGGTTGAAGGCAATAGCGCCGGCGGCAGACTCGGCCGCGGCCTGTAGGTCCGGGGCATCGGCAAATACGATGTTCGGGCTCTTGCCGCCCGCCTCCAACCACACCCGCTTCATGTTGGATTCGCCGGAGTAGATCAGCAGTTGCTTGGCGATTTTGGTGGAGCCGGTGAACACCAGGGTATCGACATCGTTATGCAGGGCCAGGGCCTTGCCCACGGTGTGGCCGTAACCCGGCAACACGTTGAGCACGCCCTTGGGAATACCCGCTTCAACCGCCAATGCAGCGATACGGATGGCCGTCAGCGGTGACTTTTCAGAGGGCTTGAGCACCACCGAGTTACCGGTGGACAGCGCCGGGCCGAGTTTCCAGCAGGCCATCATCAGTGGGAAGTTCCACGGCACAATGGCCGCAACCACGCCCACAGGCTCACGGGTAACCAAGCCCAATTGGTCATGGGGCGTGGCAGCCACTTCATCGTAGATCTTGTCGATCGCCTCGCCGCTCCAGCTCAAGGCCTGGGCAGCACCGGGCACGTCGATGCCCAGGGAGTCACTGATGGGCTTGCCCATGTCGAGGGTTTCAAGCAGGGCCAACTCTTGGGCGTTGTCCTTGAGCAGGGCGGCAAAGCGGATCATGGTGGCTTTGCGCTTGCTCGGCGCCAGGCGCGACCACACGCCGGAATTGAAGGTGGCACGAGCGTTTTCCACAGCGCGCTGCGCATCGGCGACGTCACAACTGGCGATGCTGCCCAGCAGCCGGCCATCGACCGGGCTGATACATTCAAAGGTGTCGCCGGAAACCGAAGCAGTGTATTCGCCATTGATATAGGCACGGCCTTCGATCTTCAGATCACGAGCACGTTGTTCCCAGTCGGCACGAGTCAGGGTGGTCATACGTGTGTCCTCCTCTTGTTGAATACAGGCGCTGTGCGTTCTATGCAGGCACCTTCAGGAATTCTGCCCGGCCAGCCTTCACATCGGCCCAAGGCAACCGCCACCCTAAACCAGCGGCCGCCAAAGTTTCAATATATTTGACACAAGGCCCCTGCAGCGCCTTGCGATGTTCATTTTAATAAACATAGACTTCGGACTTTTCAGCCATCCGCGCCGCAATCACGGGAGAAAACAGCAATGGGTATCCAAGAGATTGTCGACTTCAGCCAAGCCAATACCCCAGCGGAACGCTATCGCCCCACCGAGGAAAAAATCCTCAAGGGCGACCCACAGCAAACCCTCTACAACCACTACAACAGCCCCTGCGGCCAGATGAACGCGGGCGTATGGGAGGGCGATGCCGGGCAATGGCGGGTCAATTACACCGAACATGAATACTGCGAGATCATCCAGGGCGTCTCCGTCCTGCGTGACGACGACGGCAATGCAAAGACCCTGCGGGCGGGGGACCGATTTGTGATTCCGGCCGGGTTCCGAGGCACCTGGGAAGTGTTACAACCCTGTCGGAAAATCTACGTGGTGTTCGAGCAAAAAGCCTGACGGCGCCTTCACCAGGCAGCATCTGGAAACACTTATGCAGAACCCAGGCCAGGCAATTCATGACTTGGCGACCACACTGTTTTCAGCGCTCTGAAAATCCAATCGCTACCGAATATCGCAGGAAGCGGTATTCGCCGGTTGATCGATAGGGCGCTTCCCCATGAACAGTCACGCAAGGAAGCAAAAAATGCCCGATAACACATGCGATATTTCTATCGCTCAATACGCCATCGGTATGCTCGCCACCGAAGAGCTGCTCGCCGAGGTTCGTCAAAAGGCCAATGGAGCACAGGTAAGGTTCACCGGCCCACGATTCCCATCCACCTGGGATCGACGCCCAACCCGCATAAACCTGCAAACCGATGCCGACAAGATTATCCGTAGCATCAACTGCGGCTGAGTAAAAACAGGCAAAGAAAAAGGCCCGTATCTCGCGATACGGGCCTTTTTCTTAAAGGAGGCCAAATCAATTACTTGATTTTGCCTTCTTTGTAGATCACGTGCTTACGAACAACCGGATCATATTTCTTGATCTCGATTTTGTCCGGAGTCGTGCGCTTGTTCTTGTCGGTAGTGTAGAAGTGACCAGTACCGGCGCTCGAGATCAAACGAATCAATTCACGCATGATTTAGCTCCCTTAGATCTTGCCAGCACGGCGGATTTCGGCCAGCACGACAGTGATGCCACGCTTGTCGATAATACGCATGCCTTTGGCAGATACGCGCAGACGCACGAAACGTTTCTCTTCTTCAACCCAGAAGCGGTGATGCTGCAGGTTTGGCAGGAAACGACGACGGGTTTTGTTGTTTGCGTGGGAAATGTTATTCCCAGTCACCGGACCCTTACCGGTAACTTGACAGACTCTCGACATGCCTCAGCCCTCTAAAACCACATGCCCAACCCGGCATGGGTTGGCCGCTTAATCTCTCAGTCATTTGGCGCCAGGCGCCGCGTTTCTTTAAGGGTCTTACCGGCTACACCTACAAGCGAAGGAACCGGGCCCCTAGAAAAGAGCGCTGCTTTATACCAGAAAGACCTCAGAGCAACAACAGCCCATGTGATTTTGCTTTTGCGCGACGGCTGCTTTATCGGCGCTAGAGCGCCCGCCAAACAGCCGAAATACGCTGCGCCGCTCATCGCCCGAGGCGGTCTTGCGCCCGCCCGGCAAGGCCCGACCGCCATCACCGGAGTAAACGCCCTCCAGCAGCCGGGGCCCCACAACCATCGCAGGCGCCGTGCGGGAGCGATTCAACAAAAACAAAAAACCGACCAATGACCCGCGGTCGATGACGTAAATGCACTGCCCGAAACAAAATGAAAAATAGGATAGTCATTTCCAAAAGACGCCACTAGGGTAGGACTTTTCCAGACTGCGCGCGCAGATGGGCCCTCGATCTGCAAAGGACACCGAATATGCGTCTCGCCGCCCTGCCCCTGCTGCTGGCTCCGTTCCTAAGCCCGCTGGCCCATGCCGCCGCCCTGAGCGTGTGCACGGAAGCCAGCCCGGAAGGGTTCGACGTGGTGCAGTACAACTCGCTGACCACCACCAACGCCTCGGCCGATGTATTGATGAACCGCCTCGTGGACTTCGATACCGCCAGTGGCAAGGTAGTCCCCAGCCTGGCCGACAGCTGGGAAATTTCCCCGGATGGCCTCAGCTATGTGTTCAAGCTGCATCCGCAGGTGAAGTTCCATAAAACGGACTACTTTAACCCCAGCCGCGAGCTGACCGCCGAAGACGTGAAGTTCAGCTTCGACCGCATGCTTGATCCTGCAAACCCATGGCACAAAATCGCACAAAGCGGCTTCCCACATGCGCAATCGATGCAGTTGCCCGCGCTGATTAAAAAGATCGACGCCCTCGACCCTCTCACTGTGCGCTTTACCCTCGACCACCCGGACTCCACCTTTCTGGCCACCCTGAGCATGGGTTTCGCCTCTATTTATAGCGCCGAGTATGCCGACCAATTGCTCAAGGCCGGCACGCCCGAGAAGCTCAACAATCAGCCAATCGGTAGTGGCCCGTTTATTTTCACGCGCTTTCAAAAAGACGCAGTGATCCGCTACAAGGCCAACCGCGACTACTTCGCCGGTAAGCCTGCGGTCGACAACCTGATTTTCGCCATCACCCCCGATGCCAACGTTCGGCTGCAAAAGCTGCGACGCAATGAATGCCAGATCGCCCTCTCGCCCAAACCATTGGACGTGAACACCGCCCGGCAGGACCCGACGCTCAAGGTCGAGCACACGCCCGCATTCATGACCGCATTCATCGCCATCAATAGCCAGCATCCGCCTCTGGACAAACCGCAAGTGCGCCAGGCGATCAACCTGGCGTTCGACAAAACCAGCTACCTCAAAGCCGTGTTCGAGGACACCGCCGAAGCCGCCAACGGCCCTTACCCACCCAATACCTGGAGCTACGCCAAGGAGTTGCCGGGCTATGGCCACGACGCTGCCAAGGCTCGGGAGTTACTGGCCAAGGCCGGCCTCAAGGACGGTTTCAAAACCACTCTCTGGACGCGCCCCTCCGGCAGCCTGCTCAACCCCAACCCCAGCCTTGGCGCGCAATTGCTCCAGGCGGACCTGGCAGAGGTCGGCATCCAAGCGGAAATCCGCGTGATCGAGTGGGGCGAACTGATTCGTCGGGCCAAGGCCGGGGAACATGACCTGCTGTTCATGGGCTGGGCCGGCGACAACGGCGACCCGGACAACTTCCTGACCCCGCAGTTTTCCTGCGCGGCCGTGCAATCGGGCACCAACTTCGCCCGTTACTGCGACCCAGGCCTGGACAAGCTCATCAGCGCTGGCAAGACCACCAGCGAGCAAGGTGTACGCAGCAAGTTGTACGAACAGGCGCAGACGCAAATCCAGCAACAGGCGCTGTGGGTACCCCTGGCGCACCCCACTGCGTTTGCCCTGACCCGCAAAAATATCGAAGGCTATTCGGTCAGCCCATTCGGCCGTCAGGACTTTTCGAAAGTCAGCGTCAAATGATGGGCGCCGCATCGTCACATCCAGCCGTACTCCACCATGGATATCGGGTCTTCGCCCCCGACGATGATGTGGTCCAGCACCTGCACGTCAACTAACTCCAGCGCCTCTTGCAGGCGCTTGGTCAGCACCCGGTCCGCAGGGCTGGGGTCGGCGACACCCGAAGGGTGGTTGTGGGCCAGGATCAACGCCGCGGCGTTGTGCGCCAGCGCCCGTTTGACCACTTGCCGGGGGTAGACGCTGGCGCTGTCGATGGTGCCGCGAAACAGCGACTCAAACGCCAGCACCCGGTGCTTGGCGTCCAGGAACAAGCAACCAAACACCTCATGGGGTTCATGGCGCAGTAACGCCTTGAGGTAGTCGCGCACTGCCTCCGGGCTCTCCAGTACCGATTCGCGCTGGAGCTTTTCTGCCAGGTGCCGGCGCGCCATTTCCAGCACAGCCTGCAATTGGGCGAACTTAGCCGGCCCAAGCCCCAGCTGTCGACTGAACGCCGGCAGATCCGCCTCCAACAGCGCCCGCAGGCTGCCGAATTGCAGGAGCAGGTGGCGCGCCAGATCGACGGCGCTCTTGCCCGTTACCCCGGTACGCAGAAAAATCGCCAGCAGTTCAGCATCAGAAAGCGTCGCCGCGCCGGACTCCAAAAGCTTCTCTCGCGGACGCTCCGCGGCAGGCCAATTGCGGATGCTCATAGCACCTCCTTGTGGATGGGCGCCGCTGTTCCATAGCGGTCGCTGTGTTATCGTAGCCCATCTTTTTTGCGCGTGATTTGGCCTGGGGAGGGACATCGCGCGCAGTCATCACTGAACTCAAAGGCAGGCCTATGCAGCGGCTGTATCGGAAACGCATTGTTCTGGGCGTTGGCGGCGGCATTGCTGCCTACAAGAGCGCCGAGCTGGTTCGCCGGCTCATCGACCAGGGCGCGCAAGTGCGTGTGGTCATGACCCGCGGTGGCAGTGAGTTCATCACCCCGCTGACCATGCAAGCGTTGTCCGGGCACCCGGTTCACCTGGACTTGCTCGACCCGGCCGCCGAAGCGGCAATGGGTCATATCGAACTGGCCCGCTGGGCCGACCTGGTGCTGATCGCGCCCGCCACCGCAGACCTGATTGCGCGCCTGGCCCAAGGCATCGCCAACGATTTGCTGACCACCCTGGTGCTGGCCACCGACGCCACCATCGCCATCGCCCCCGCGATGAACCAAGCCATGTGGCGCGACCCGGCCACCCTGGCCAACACCCAGTTGCTGGAAAGCCGTGGCGTGCGTGTGTTCGGCCCGGGCTCCGGGAGCCAGGCCTGCGGCGACGTCGGCATGGGCCGCATGCTCGAAGCCAACGACCTGGTGGACTGCGCTGCCAATTGCTTCCAGCGCCAGGCGCTGACCGGCAAGCACGTGCTCATCACCGCCGGGCCGACCCAGGAAAACATCGACCCGGTGCGCTACATCACCAACCACAGCTCCGGGAAAATGGGCTTCGCCCTGGCCGAAGCCGCGGTGGAAGCAGGCGCCCGCGTCACGCTGATTACCGGCCCCGTGCACTTGCCGACCCCGGACCGCGTTACCCGCATCGACGTGGTCAGTGCTCGGGACATGCTCGCCGCCTGTGAAGCTGCGATGCCATGCGACCTATTCATCGCCTCGGCAGCAGTCGCGGACTACCGCCCCGAAGTGGTTGCCCCGCAAAAACTCAAGAAAGACCCTACAAACGGCGACGGCCTGTTACTACAAATGGTGCGCAACCCAGACATCCTGGCCAGCATCTCAACCCGTCCGGACCGCCCCTTCAGCG
Source organism: Pseudomonas sp. MF08875 (assembly GCF_059862525.1). Lineage (NCBI taxonomy): Bacteria > Pseudomonadati > Pseudomonadota > Gammaproteobacteria > Pseudomonadales > Pseudomonadaceae > Pseudomonas > Pseudomonas sp. MF08875. Next base: position 22,008 of record NZ_JCBCUW010000019.1, on the reverse strand, counting down.
TCGGCTTCGCCGCCGAGACCGAACACCTGCTGGACTACGCCGCGCGCAAGCTCAAAGACAAGAACCTCGACCTGATCGTCGCCAACGACGTGGCCAACCCCAGCATTGGTTTCAACAGCGAGGAAAACGCCTGCAGCGTGATCGACCGCGAACTGCACGCCACCCTTTTCGCCCAGACCAGCAAGGGCAAGATTGCCCGCCAACTGATTGCTTTTATCGCCGACCGACTGAACCAGGTTTAACACCATGCACGCTTTGCAAGCCAAGATCCTCGACCCCCGCATCGGCAGCGAATTCCCCCTGCCCCAGTACGCCACGCCCGGCTCCGCCGGCCTCGACCTGCGCGCGATGCTCCAGCAAGACACCCTCCTTGAGCCGGGCCAGACCCTGCTGATCCCCACCGGCCTGTCGGTGTACATCGGCGACCCAGGCCTGGCCGCACTGGTGCTGCCGCGCTCGGGCCTGGGCCACAAGCACGGCATCGTGCTCGGCAACCTGGTGGGGCTGATCGACTCCGACTACCAGGGCGAGTTGATGGTTTCCTGCTGGAACCGTGGCCAGACCGCATTCAACATCGCCGTGGGCGAGCGCATCGCCCAACTGGTTCTGGTGCCGGTGGTGCAGGCGCACTTCGAGCTGGTCGAAACCTTCGATGAATCCCAGCGCGGCGCTGGTGGTTTCGGCCACTCCGGCAGCCACTGAGTGGCCCCGACCAGGCCACCCCAACCGCCGGGGTGGCCATTTCACACCACGAACTCTGTGGCGAAAACGCCGTCATACCCTTCAGTTTGAACCCGCCGGCGAGCCGTTCGTCGTCCCGTCCAGCAACCTTTGAGTTGGAGCAACCTCAGCGATGAGCCATGCAGCCCCCGTAGCACCTGCGTTTCCCGACAGCATCTTTCGCGCCTACGACATCCGTGGCGTGGTGCCCAAAACCCTGACCGGCGAAACCGCCTACTGGATCGGCCGGGCCATCGGCGCCCAGACCCTGGCCCAGGGCGAACCGCACATCTCGGTCGGCCGCGACGGTCGCCTGTCCGGCCCGGAACTGGTCGAGCAACTGATCCAGGGCCTATGCGACAGCGGTTGCCACGTCAGCGACGTGGGCCTGGTGCCCACCCCCGCGCTCTACTACGCGGCCAACGTGCTGGCGGGTAAATCCGGGGTCATGCTCACCGGCAGCCACAACCCGTCGGACTACAACGGCTTCAAGATCGTCATCGCCGGCGACACCCTGGCCAACGAACAAATCCAGGCCCTGCACACCCGCCTCAAGACCAACGACCTGACCCGTGGCGAAGGCAGCGTGACCCGGGTGCAAATCCTTGAACGCTACGCCGCGCACATCATCGACGACGTCAAACTCGCGCGCCGCCTCAAAGTGGTGGTCGATTGCGGCAACGGCGCCGCTGGCGTGATCGCCCCGCAATTGCTTGAAGCGCTGAACTGCGAAGTCATCCCGCTGTTCTGCGAGGTAGACGGCAATTTCCCCAACCATCACCCGGACCCGGGCAAGCCGGAAAACCTCGTGGACCTGATCGCCAAGGTCAAGGAAACCAACGCCGACCTGGGCCTGGCCTTCGACGGCGATGGCGACCGCGTCGGCGTGGTGACCAATACCGGCAGCATCGTCTTCCCGGATCGCCTGATGATGCTGTTCGCGCGGGACGTGGTAGCCCGCAACCCGGGCGCGCAAATCATCTTCGACGTCAAATGCACCCGCCGCCTCACGCCCCTTATCCAGGAATACGGCGGCCGCCCGCTGATGTGGAAAACCGGCCACTCCCTCATCAAGAAGAAGATGAAAGAAACCGGCGCCCTGCTCGCAGGCGAGATGAGCGGCCACGTGTTCTTCAAGGAACGCTGGTTCGGCTTTGACGACGGTATCTACAGCGCCGCGCGCCTGCTGGAAATCCTCAGCAAGGAAACGGCAAGCTGCGAAGACCTGTTCCAGACCTTCCCGAACGATATTTCCACGCCGGAAATCAATATCCATGTGACCGAAGAGAGCAAATTCAGCATCATTGACGCGCTGCACGACGCACAATGGGGCGCCGGCGCCAACCTGACCACCATCGACGGTGTTCGGGTCGACTATGCACAGGGCTGGGGCCTGGTTCGCGCCTCCAACACCACACCGGTGCTGGTGCTGCGCTTCGAGGCCGACAACGACGCCGAATTGCAACGCATCAAGGACGTGTTCCACGCCCAATTGAAACGTGTAGCCCCCAACCTTCAACTGCCGTTCTGATCGACTAATCCCTCGTTTTGCCGGAGCCCTTAATGACCCTCGAACGCGACGCCGCTGCCAACACCGCCAAGGTTCTATCCGAAGCGCTGCCCTATATTCGACGCTACGTCGGCAAGACGCTGGTCATCAAATACGGCGGCAACGCAATGGAGAGCGAAGAGCTCAAGACCGGCTTCGCCCGCGACATCGTGCTGATGAAGGCCGTGGGCATCAACCCGGTGGTCGTGCACGGCGGCGGCCCGCAGATCGGTGACTTGCTCAAGCGCCTGTCCATCGAGAGCCATTTCGTTGATGGCATGCGCGTGACCGACGCGCAAACCATGGACGTGGTGGAAATGGTCCTCGGCGGGCAGGTCAACAAGGACATCGTCAACCTGATTAACCGCCACGGCGGCAGCGCCATCGGCCTGACGGGCAAGGACGCCGAACTGATCCGCGCGAAAAAACTCACCGTCACCCGCAAGACCCCGGAAATGACCACGCCGGAAATCATCGATATCGGCCACGTCGGCGAAGTGGTCGGCATCAACACCGACCTGCTGAACCTGTTGGTCAAGGGTGATTTCATCCCCGTGATCGCGCCGATCGGCGTGGGCGCCAACGGCGAGTCGTACAACATCAACGCCGACCTGGTGGCGGGCAAGGTAGCCGAGGCCCTCAAAGCCGAGAAGCTGATGCTGCTGACCAACATCGCCGGCCTGATGGACAAGTCCGGGCAAGTCCTGACGGGCCTGACCACCCAGCAAGTCGACGACCTGATCGCCGACGGCACCATCTACGGCGGCATGCTGCCCAAGATCCGCTGCGCGCTGGAGGCGGTACAAGGTGGCGTCGGCAGTTCGCTGATTATTGACGGCCGCGTGCCCAATGCGATTCTGCTGGAAATCTTCACCGACACCGGTGTGGGCACCCTTATCAGCAATCGCAAGCGCCCTTAAGCCGCGGCGCATGCAAAAAGACCCCGCTCAGCCTGGCTGAGCGGGGTCTTTTTTTAACAGCGCCAATCAGACGCCGAACTGCTCGCGATAGGCCTGTACGGCAGGCAAGTGCTGCTTGAGCTCGGGGTCATCGGCCAAGAACTCCAGCACCTGGTTCAGCGACACGATGCTGATGACCGGGATACCGAAATCGCGCTCCACTTCCTGGATAGCCGACAACTCACCGTTGCCGCGCTCCTGGCGGTTGAGAGCGATCAGCACGCCGGCGGCCTTGGCGCCGTCCTGAGAAGCAATGATCTGCATCACCTCGCGGATCGCGGTGCCGGCGGTTATCACGTCATCGATAATCAGCACCTCGCCGGTCAACGGCGCGCCCACCAGGCTGCCGCCCTCACCGTGGGCCTTGGCTTCCTTGCGATTGAAGCACCAGGGCAGGTCGCGCCCGTGGTGTTCGGCCAAAGCCACGGCCGTGGTTGCCGCCAAGGGAATGCCTTTGTAGGCCGGGCCAAAGAGCACATCGAAGCCAATACCGCTTTCAACGATGGCGGCCGCGTAGAAACGCCCCAACTGGGCCAGTGCCGAACCCGAGCTGAAAAGACCTGCGTTGAAGAAATATGGGCTGGTACGCCCGGACTTGAGGGTGAACTCACCGAAGCGCAAAACCCCGCGATCGATGGCAAAACGAATGAAATCGCGCTGATACGCCTGCATGAAAAAACCCCAGATACCACGGCTTTAGCTAATTAGGTAGAGCTCGGGTATCATACACGCACGCGATTTTTGGGGCCATTTATGCGGATCATCAGTGTGAACGTCAATGGTATTCAGGCTGCAGTCGAGCGTGGTTTGCTCAGTTGGCTGCAAGCTCAGAATGCCGACGTCATCTGCCTGCAGGACACCCGCGCCTCCGCCTTTGAACTGGACGACCCAGCCTTCCAACTGGATGGCTACTTCCTTTATGCCTGTGATGCCGAAGTTCCCACCCAAGGTGGCGTGGCTTTGTATTCGCGGTTGCAACCCAAGGCGGTCATCAGCGGCCTCGGCTTCGAGACAGCCGACCGCTACGGGCGCTACCTGCAAGCCGATTTCGACAAGGTCAGCATCGCGACCTTGCTGCTTCCATCAGGGCAGAACGGCGATGAAGAGCTGAACCAAAAGTTCAAGCTAATGGACGATTTCGCCCGTTATCTGGACAAACAGCGTCGTAAACGCCGCGAGTACATCTACTGTGGCTCGCTGTATGTGGCGCAACAGAAGCTGGACATAAAAAACTGGCGCGACAGCCAGCAATCCCCCGGCTTCCTGGCACCGGAACGGGCCTGGATGGACGAGATCGTTGGCAACATGGGCTACGTGGATGCACTGCGCGAAGTCAGCCGCGAAGGCGACCAATACAGCTGGTGGCCGGACAACGAACAAGCCGAGATGCTCAACCTGGGTTGGCGTTTCGACTACCAGTTACTGACCCCCGGCCTGCGTCGCTTCGTGCGTAGCGCGCGCCTGCCGCGCCAGCCACGGTTCTCGCAGCATGCGCCGCTGATCGTGGACTACGACTGGACGCTGACCATCTAAGCATCTTTTCGCAGCCACAAAAAAACCGACATCGCTGTCGGTTTTTTTGTGGCCGTGAATCCTGCCGCAGCCTACTTGATAAGGCGCCAAGTGAAAGGGTAGCGATAAGCCACACCTTCGTTGGCCTTGATCCCGGCAATGATGGTCAGCACGAGTGCGCCAATCAGCACCAACGCCAGCAGGGCAAAGCCGATCAGCACGAACATCAGCAAATAACAGATGGCCGAGGCGATGGCCACGGTGATCTGAAAGTTCAGCGCTTCCTTGCCCTGGGCGTCGATGAACGGGTCCACCTCACGCTTGACCTGCCACAGGATCAACGGCCCGATCAGGCTGCCGAACGGGAACCACATCCCCAGGAAAGCGGAAAAGTGACAGAACATCGCCCACTGACGGACCTCGCGGCTTAAAGTCGGCACGGGTTGCAGTTCATCGCTCATCACACGCTCCTTAAGGGTGAGGCGCAATCAGTCGGCCAAGGCCGCTTTTTGCAATTCAAAGATTTCAGCCATGCCTTTTTTCGCCAACTCCAGCATGGCGGTCAGGTCTTCAGGCTGGAATGGCGCGCCTTCAGCAGTGCCTTGCACTTCGATGAAACCGCCGGTACCGGTCATGACCACATTAAGGTCGGTCTCGGCTGCGGAGTCTTCGAGGTAGTCCAGGTCCAGCACCGGCTCGCCTTGGTACATGCCCACGGACACCGCCGCGATCATCTGCTTGAGCGGGTCGCCAGCCTTGAGGCCACCACGCTTCTTGATGACTTTCAGCGCGTCGATCAAGGCCACCATGGCGCCCGTGATGGATGCGGTGCGGGTACCGCCGTCGGCCTGGATCACATCGCAATCGACGTACAGAGTCACATCGCCAAGCTTGGACATGTCCAGCGCGGCGCGCAGGGAACGACCGATCAGACGCTGGATTTCCAGGGTGCGGCCACCCTGCTTGCCACGGCTGGCTTCGCGCTGGTTACGCTCGCCAGTAGCGCGCGGCAGCATGCCGTACTCGGCGGTCAGCCAGCCTTGGCCCTGGCCTTTGAGGAAACGCGGCACGCCGTTCTCGACGCTGACCGTACAAATCACTTTGGTATCACCAAATTCGACCAGTACAGAGCCCTCGGCGTGTTTGGTGTAGTTGCGGGTAATGCGGATCGAGCGAAGCTGATCGGCAACGCGACCACTTGGACGTTTCATAGGGGAACACCTGTACGGGGACGGAAAACTGCCGAGCATTATAGTGCCGACCACGCCCACGGGGCACGCCTAAAAAACCGTGCTGTGACCGGTGGGCCACGCCCGGCTTGGGAGCATCCGCCGCTCTGCGCTACAATCCGGCCCCTTCAATGCCTGTTGGCCATCATTTATCCATCGGCCCCGTCCAGCGGCGGTTCCGAATCGCGAGGTACCTGCCATGGTGCACAGCATGACCGCCTTCGCCCGCGTCGAGAACGCCGGCACCCAGGGCACCCTGAGCTGGGAGTTGCGCTCGGTCAACAGCCGCTATCTGGAACCTCACCTACGCCTGCCCGAATCCTTTCGCGACCTCGAAGGCGCCGTGCGCGAGGCGCTGCGCCAGGGCGTATCGCGGGGCAAGCTCGAATGCACCCTGCGCTTTACCGAGGAAAGCACCGGCAAACCCCTGCAAGTTGACCGCGAGCGCGCCGCCCAACTGGTCGCCGCCGCCGAAACCGTGGCCAGCCTGATAAAACAACCGGCCGCCCTCAACCCGCTGGAAGTGCTGGCCTGGCCCGGCGTGCTGGTAGCCGACGCCACCGACCCGCAGGCCCTCACCGCCCAGGCACTGGCCTTGTTCAACCAAGGCCTCAAGGAACTCAAGGCCGGCCGCCAGCGCGAAGGCGCGGAGCTGGCACGCCTGATTCACGAACGCCTGGACGCCATAGAAGAAGACGTGGCGACCCTGCGCGTGCAGGTGCCGCAAATGCTCGCCACCCAACGCCAGAAGGTGCTCGACCGCTTCGCCGACATGAAGGCCGACCTCGACCCGCAGCGCCTGGAGCAGGAAATGGTCTTGCTCGCGCAGAAAAGCGACGTGGCCGAGGAACTCGACCGCCTAAGCACCCACATCCTCGAAGTGCGCCGCGTCCTCAAGGCCGGCGGCGCCGCCGGTCGGCGCCTGGATTTCCTGATGCAGGAACTCAACCGCGAAGCCAATACACTGGGCTCCAAAGCCTTCGACCCGCGCAGCACCCAAGCGGCGGTCAACCTCAAAGTGTTGATCGAGCAAATGCGCGAACAAGTACAGAATATTGAGTAAGGCACCCTCCATGACCCACAGCACCGGCACCCTGTACATCATTTCCGCCCCTTCGGGCGCGGGCAAAAGCAGCCTGGTCAAGGCCCTCACCGACGCCAACCCGGAAATCCGCGTCTCGGTCTCCCACACCACCCGGGCCATGCGCCCCGGTGAAGTGAATGGCGTGAACTACCACTTCGTCGAACGCAGCGAGTTCGTGAAAATGATCGAACACGGCGACTTCCTGGAGCGCGCCGAGGTGTTCGGCAACCTCTACGGCACCTCGCAGAGCCACTTGCAGCAGACCCTCGACGAAGGCCATGACCTGATCTTGGAAATCGACTGGCAAGGCGCCGAGCAAGTGCGCAAGCTGATGCCCCAGGCCCGCTCGATATTCATCCTGCCGCCCTCGCTGCAAGCTCTACACCAGCGCCTGACCAACCGCGGCCAGGACAGCGACGAGATTATCGACGGGCGCATGCGTGAAGCCGTCAGCGAAATGAGCCACTACGTGGACTATGACTACCTCATCATCAACGACGAGTTCACCCATGCGCTGGACGATCTGAAAGCGATTTTCCGTGCCAATCAGCTCCAGCAAAAGCGCCAACAGCAGCGTTTTGGCAAGTTGCTCGCCGAACTGCTGGGTTAAACAGCACTTTCCAAAACGGCTGCAAGGGCCTTACATTGGCACTTGTAGCGCTTTGCCATGGCGAGCGACAAATCAGCGCTTCCCTAATTGCTGGTGATTTTTTAAACTGTTGAGTCCGCTCGCCCATTCGGGCTGCGCGCATATTGCATTTGCTACGAGGAATACCATGGCCCGCGTAACCGTTGAAGACTGCCTAGAACACGTGGATAACCGCTTTGAGCTGGTCATGCTCTCTACCAAGCGTGCTCGTCAATTGGCAACCGGTGGCAAAGAGCCAAAGCTGGCTTGGGAAAATGACAAGCCGACCGTAATGGCACTGCGCGAAATCGCCGCTGGCCTGATGAGCTACGCCGTGATCGCCGAGGCCGAAATCGTCGAAGACGAACCGCTGTTCGCAGCGTTCGAGGACGAGTCCAACGAGGCCGTCTAAGCCTATGCCCGGTCGACGTAGCACGGCGCAGGGTCACAGCCTACGGCAGGAGTCATCATGCCGAGCATAGACGCCCTCGCCGATCGCTTATCGACCTATCTCGGCACGGACCATGTCAATCTGGTCCGCCGAGCGTATTTCTACGCCGAACAAGCCCACGACGGCCAACGCCGCCGTAGCGGCGAGGCATACGTCACGCACCCTCTTGCCGTGGCGAACATTCTTGCCGACATGCACATGGACCATCAGAGCCTGATGGCCGCCATGCTCCATGACGTGATCGAAGACACCGGTATTGCCAAAGAGGCGCTGCAAGCGCAGTTCGGTGAAACCGTGGCCGAATTGGTCGACGGGGTCAGCAAACTGACCCAGATGAATTTCGAGACCAAGGCCGAGGCCCAGGCCGAAAACTTCCAGAAAATGGCCATGGCCATGGCCCGCGATATCCGCGTGATCCTGGTCAAGCTGGCTGATCGCCTGCATAACATGCGCACGCTGGAAGTGCTGTCCGGCGAAAAGCGCCGACGCATCGCCAAAGAAACCCTGGAAATCTATGCGCCCATCGCCAATCGCCTGGGCATGCACAGTATCCGCATCGAGTTCGAGGACCTCGGTTTCAAGGCCATGCACCCCATGCGCTCGGCGCGCATCTACCAAGCCGTCAAGCGCGCCCGAGGCAATCGCAAGGAAATCGTCAACAAAATCGAGGAATCCCTCAGCCACTGCCTCGCCATCGACGGCATCCAGGGCGAGGTCAGCGGGCGCCAGAAGCACATCTACGGCATCTACAAAAAGATGCGCGGCAAGCGCCGGGCCTTCAACGAGATCATGGACGTCTACGCGTTCCGCATCATCGTTGACAAGGTCGACACCTGCTACCGGGTGCTCGGGGCTGTACATAATTTGTACAAACCGCTGCCGGGGCGCTTCAAGGACTACATCGCCATCCCCAAGGCCAACGGCTATCAGTCCCTGCATACCACGCTGTTCGGCATGCACGGCGTGCCGATCGAAATCCAGATCCGCACCCGCGAAATGGAAGAAATGGCCAACAACGGCATCGCCGCCCACTGGCTGTACAAATCCACCGGCGACGAGCAGCCCAAGGGCACTCACGCCCGCGCCCGCCAATGGGTCAAAGGCGTGCTGGAAATGCAGCAACGTGCCGGCAACTCCCTGGAATTCATCGAAAGCGTAAAAATCGACCTGTTCCCGGACGAAGTCTACGTCTTCACCCCCAAGGGCCGGATCATGGAGCTGCCCAAAGGCTCTACGGCGGTGGATTTCGCCTACGCGGTGCACACCGATGTGGGCAACAGCTGCATCGCCTGTCGGATCAATCGTCGCCTCGCGCCGCTGTCCGAACCCCTGCAGAGCGGTTCCACCGTCGAAATCGTCAGCGCCCCCGGCGCGCGGCCCAACCCGGCGTGGCTCAACTTCGTGGTCACCGGCAAGGCCCGCACGCACATCCGCCACGCCCTCAAGCTGCAACGCCGCTCCGAGTCCATCAGCCTCGGCGAGCGCCTGCTGAACAAGGTCCTCAACGGCTTCGACAGCGCCCTGGACAAAATCCCGGCCGAGCGCATCCAGGCCATGCTCCACGAGTACCGCCTGGAACTGATCGAAGACCTGCTCGAAGACATCGGCCTGGGCAACCGCATGGCCTACGTGGTCGCCCGCCGCTTGCTGGGCGAAGGCGAACAACTGCCCAGCCCCGAAGGCCCACTGGCGATCCGCGGCACCGAAGGCCTGGTGCTCAGCTACGCCAAGTGCTGCACACCGATCCCCGGCGATCCGATTGTCGGCCACCTGTCCGCGGGCAAAGGCATGGTCGTGCACCTGGATAACTGCCGCAACATCAGCGAAATCCGCCACAACCCGGAAAAATGCATCCAGCTCTCCTGGGCCAAGGACGTCACCGGCGAATTCAACGTCGAGCTGCGCGTCGAGCTGGAGCACCAACGCGGCCTGATCGCCCTGCTGGCCAGTAGCGTCAACGCCGCCGACGGCAATATCGAGAAAATCAGCATGGATGAGCGCGATGGCCGCATCAGCGTGGTCCAACTGGTCGTCAGCGTGCATGATCGCGTGCACCTGGCCCGAGTCATCAAGAAACTGCGCGCCCTCACCGGCGTCACCCGCATCACCCGCATGCGTGCGTAAGCCCTTCATAACAAGGAACCCAACATGACCAAGACCGTTATCACCAGCGACAAAGCGCCGGCAGCCATCGGCACTTACTCCCAGGCGATCAAGGCTGGCAACACTGTCTACATGTCCGGCCAGATTCCTCTGGACCCAAAAACCATGGAGCTGGTCGAAGGCTTCGAAGCCCAGACCGTCCAGGTGTTCGAGAACCTCAAGGCTGTGGCCGAAGCGGCGGGCGGTTCGTTCAAGGACATCGTCAAACTCAACATTTTCCTCACCGACCTGAGCCACTTCGCCAAGGTCAACGAGATCATGGGCAAATACTTCGACCAGCCTTACCCGGCCCGCGCCGCCATCGGTGTCGCTGCGCTGCCCAAGGGTTCGCAGGTTGAAATGGACGCCATTCTCGTCATCGAGTAAGCGGCGTCCGCAGGTATTGGCGCAGCCCTCGTGCTGCGCCATTTTCGTTTTGAAAGGATTCCATCATGCGCCAAGCGCTTGCTCTCTCATTGCTCGCCGTGTTCCTCGGCGGCTGCGCCAGCGATCCCGCCGACCGTGATATCAGTGGCACCTGGATCAACCAGGTGGCAATCGATGCCGCCGCCAAAGGCGAGTCATTGCGCGAAACCCTCCAGGCCAACGGCCCAAACCTGGAATGGGACATCAACACCAAAGCCGCTCAGGCGCGCTTCACCAACGGCTTCGAAAATGTCGAAGGCAAACTGGCCGGCGAACAGTCCGGGGCCTGGAAAGTCGACTTCTACGGCGGCTCGTCCGTCGAGCTCAAGCGCGACGGCAAGCAATTGCTGCAAGCGGCGGCCGACACGGACCCTGCACAAACCTTCGAGCGCGCCCAGGACACCACCGTGCCTGCCGGCGCGCCGCTGGGCGCCAGTTTCGAGCGCGCACTCTACGCCACCTACATGGGGGGCAACTGGAAGGTCCTGAGTGGCCCTGGCGAAGGCGGCACCGTGCAGTTCCAGCCGGATGGCCGGATCGACGGCATGGTCGGTGCCGACCGCTACGCCCTGTGCCTGGCGGGCGATTGCGCATCCATGAGCGGTAGCAACGACAGCATCTGGCTGCAACAAGGCAACCAGGGCAACTCGTGGATCTTCGCCCGCAAGGGTGACCAACTGGAAATTTTCCAGGCCATCAACGGTGCCCTGGCAGACGAAATGCCTTCCCTGTCCCCCGGCGCACGCCAGTGGCTGCTGGAAAAACAGTAACCCGCGGCAGCGGCTACACCTCCTGCGCGAGGATGGCCGCGTAGCCTTCGCGGAAACTCGGGTATAGCGGCGCCCACCCCAGGGCCCGCGCCCGCGCGTTGGAGCACCGCTTGCTGCTGGCCCGGCGCACGCTGACCTCATCGGCCCACTGGCTGACACCCAGGTAATCGCGCAACCAGGCAACCACCTCAGCCAGCGGCGCCGGCGTGTCATCGACACCTATATAGCAATCCTCCAGCGCCGCCCCTTGGCGATCAGCCTCCAACAAGAAGGCCAACAGCCGCGCTGCGTCGTCGACGTGAATGCGGTTGCCAAACAACGGCGGCTCGATGGCCACGCGATAGCCCTGGCGCACCTGGGTCAGCAGTGCGTTGCGCCCCGGGCCGTAAATGCCGGTGAGGCGCACCGCACTGGCGGGGATGCCACTGCGCACGGCGACCTGCTCGGCCTCAAGCATCAAACGCCCGGAGTAGCCACGCGCCTCGGTGGCCGAGGTTTCGTCGATCCACTCGCCCTCTTGCTGGCCATAGACGCTGGTGCTGGAGACGAACAGCAGGCGCTTGGGCGCCTGGCCGTGCTGCTCGAGCCAACCCAGTACATGTTCCAGCCCCTGGACGTAAGCCGCGCGGTAACCTGCCTCGTCGTGTTCGGTGGCCGTGGCGCAATACACCAGGTAGTCCACGGCGCCAGTCGGCCACTGGGCCGGGCATTGCGCGCTGAACAAATCCCCAGCGATACCCGTGACCCCGGCGGGCAACCTCGCGGTCGTGCGACGCATTCCGTAAGCCTGCCATCCTTTCGCCAGCATTTGCGTCGCCAAACGCCCGCCAACGTCGCCACAACCGGCGATCAACACCGAAGGAACGGACATCAAAAACCCCTCAAATAATGGCCCAGCCTAGCTTCGTCAGATGACGAGCGGCGGGCTTCGTAGGAAAAAAAGACAGTCTATTGCTTCTGTTAACAAGAATTACTTGCAATAATGGCCGCCCATTTGTTCTCGGCCCCACGAGGCCTAGAAGGACATTTACCCCTTTTCCCTCTCAGGTCCGGCCAGCATGACAAGCAATCAACTCCCCGCTTCGCCAACCAAGCTTTCTAGCCCTTCGCGCACGTGGCGCATGGTAACAGCGCTGTTGCTCAGCCTGTTGCTGGCACCGACTGCGGCCTATGCGGACCAAGCGGCACCGGCCGCTGCCGCGGCGCCGGCTGCTACCCATGAGAGCACCGACCACAGCCCCGCTCCTGCCACCGAAGCGGCGCCAGTCGTGACCCCGGTTGCCGCCGACCCGGCCCTGGCGCAAGACGCCAACCTGCCCGCCGATGGCGAAGGCGAAGTGCTGGAAGCCGACAACACCCTGGGCATGGCCCATGACCTGTCGCCATGGGGCATGTACCAGAACGCCGACATCATCGTGAAAATCGTGATGATCGGCCTGGCCATCGCCTCGATCATCACCTGGACCATCTGGATCGCCAAGGGCTTTGAGCTGCTGGGCGCCAAGCGTCGCCTGCGCGGTGAAATCCTGGCCCTGAAAAAAGCCACCACCCTCAAGGAAGCCAGCACCACTGCGGCCAAGGAAGGCACCCTGGCCAACCTGCTGGTGCACGACGCCCTGGAAGAAATGCGCCTGTCGGCCAATAGCCGCGAGAAAGAAGGCATCAAGGAACGGGTGAGCTTCCGCCTCGAGCGCCTGGTCGCCGCTTGCGGGCGCAACATGAGCAGCGGCACCGGCGTGCTGGCCACTATCGGTTCCACCGCGCCCTTCGTCGGCCTGTTCGGCACCGTGTGGGGCATCATGAACAGCTTCATCGGCATCGCCAAAACCCAGACCACCAACCTGGCCGTCGTCGCCCCCGGCATTGCCGAAGCCCTGCTGGCCACTGCCCTGGGCTTGGTCGCGGCGATCCCCGCCGTGGTGATCTACAACGTGTTCGCCCGCTCCATCGCCGGCTACAAGGCCCAAGTCTCCGACGCCTCTGCCGAAGTCCTGCTGCTGGTCAGCCGTGACCTCGACCACCTGCCGCCTGAGCGCGGCTCGCAACCGCATATGGTGAAAGTGGGGTAATCGGCCATGGGCCTGCATTTGAAAGAAGGCGCAGACGACGATCTGGCCGAGAACCATGAAATCAACGTCACCCCGTTCATCGACGTGATGTTGGTACTGCTCATCATCTTTATGGTGGCCGCCCCGCTGGCCACCGTGGACATCAAGGTTGACCTGCCCGCCTCCACCGCCAAACCGGCGCCGCGGCCGGAGAAACCGGTGTTCCTCAGCGTCAAGGCCGATCAGCGACTGTTCCTGGGCGAAGACGAAGTGAAAGCCGAAAGCCTCGGCGCCACCCTCGATGCCCGCACCCAAGGCAAAAAGGACACGACGATCTTCTTCCAGGCCGATAAAGGCGTGGATTACGGCGACCTGATGAGTGTGATGGATGCCCTGCGGGCGGCCGGGTACTTGAAGGTCGGCCTGGTCGGACTTGAGACGGCAGCCAAGAAATGATGACAACGCGCCAAAAGCTGACGCGTTACAGCGGTAGCCTGGCACTGGTGCTGGGCGTCCATGCGGTCGCGGTTGTTCTCGCGCTCAACTGGACGTCGCCACAGCCGGTCGAACTGCCGCCGATGGCGATGCTGGTGGAGTTGGCGCCGGTTCCGGCCCCACCTCCGCCCGCACCGCCCAAGGTCGTGACGCCGCCCCAACCCCCGGCCCCGGTAGAGGAACTGCCGTTGCCAAAACTCGCGGAGGCGCCGAAACCGACGATCTCCGTGCCCAAACCGGTCAAGCCCAAGCCCAAGCCACAACCGCCCAAGCCTGAGAAGCAGCCGGAGCCGCCCAAGGAAAAACCTTCCGAGGAAAAACCCAGCGACGCCCCGCCAACCAACGCGCCAACGGACAAGTCCGCCCAACCTGCGCCCGGCCCTTCGCCTGCCCAACTGGCAGCCAAGGCCAGTTGGCAGAGCACCCTGCTGGGGCACCTGGCCAAGTACAAAAAGTACCCGCCCGGTGCCCAGGCCCGTGGCAAGGAAGGTTTGAACCGTCTGCGCTTCGTGGTCGATGGCGAAGGCAAAGTGTTGTCCTACGAGTTGGTAGGGCGTTCGGGCAACGCCGATCTGGACCGGGCCACCCTGGAAATGATCCGCCGCGCCCAACCGCTGCCCAAGCCGCCGGCCGACATGCTGAGCAATGGCTCCATCGAGATCGTCGCACCGTTCGTTTATTCGATCGAAAAACGTCGCCGCTGACCGCTGCCGCAAACACCGAAGGGCACCGACAAGGTGCCCTTCGCGCATCTGCAAACACAAAGACAGATTGCCCGGTGTCGCTCTTCGCCCTCAGTCTGATAACGTGCGTCTATCGATTGCAGCCGTTATGCTTGGCCCGCAACCTCATGGACGCCCGCTATGACCCTCACAGAATTACGCTACATCGTTACCCTCGCCCAAGAGCAACACTTCGGCCACGCGGCCGAGCGCTGCCACGTCAGCCAGCCGACCCTGTCGGTAGGCGTCAAGAAGCTTGAAGACGAACTCGGTGTGCTGATTTTTGAGCGCAGCAAAAGCGCGGTGCGCCTGACCCCTGTGGGTGAAGGCATCGTCGCCCAGGCCCAAAAGGTACTGGAGCAAGCCCAAGGCATCCGCGAACTGGCCCAAGCCGGGAAAAACCAGCTGACCGCGCCGTTGAAAGTCGGCGCGATCTACACCGTCGGCCCCTACCTGTTCCCCCACTTGATCCCGCAACTGCACCGGGTCGCCCCGCAGATGCCGTTGTACATCGAAGAAAATTTCACCCACGTGCTGCGCGACAAACTGCGCAACGGCGAGTTGGACGCGATCATCATCGCCCTGCCGTTCAACGAGGCGGACGTGCTGACCCTGCCGCTCTACGACGAGCCTTTCTACGTACTGATGCCCAGCTCGCACCCCTGGACCCAGAAAGCCACCATCGACGCCAGCCTGCTCAACGACAAGAGCCTGCTGCTGCTCGGCGAAGGCCACTGCTTCCGCGACCAGGTGCTCGAAGCCTGCCCCACCACCGCCAAGGGCAACGACGGCAACCGCCACACCACGGTGGAATCCAGCTCCCTGGAAACCATCCGCCACATGGTCGCCTCGGGTCTGGGAATTTCGATCCTGCCGCTCTCGGCCGTGGACAGCCATCACTACGCCCCCGGCGTGATCGAAGTACGCCCACTGACCCCGCCGGTGCCGTTCCGCACCGTGGCGATTGCCTGGCGCGCCAGTTTCCCAAGGCCCAAAGCCATCGAAATCCTCGCCGACTCGATCCGCCTGTGCTCGGTGGCCAAGCCGCCCGCCGCGAGCTAAGACGCGGCCATGACACAGCTGTCGAACGTGCCCGTCACGGCACTCAAGGGTGTCGGCGAAGCCATGGCCGAAAAACTGGCCAAAGTCGGCCTGGAAAACCTCCAGGATGTGCTGTTCCACCTGCCCTTGCGCTACCAGGACCGCACCCGCGTAGTGCCCATCGGCCACCTGCGCCCGGGCCAGGACGCGGTGATCGAAGGCACCGTCAGCGGCGCCGACGTGGTCATGGGCAAGCGCCGCAGCCTGCTGGTGCGCTTGCAGGACGGCACCGGCGGCCTGAGCCTGCGCTTTTACCACTTCAGCAACGCGCAAAAAGAAGGCCTCAAGCGCGGCACCCGCATCCGCTGCTACGGCGAGGCCCGCCCCGGCGCCTCGGGCCTGGAGATCTACCACCCCGAGTACCGCGCCATCAGCGGCGACGAACCGCCGCCCGTGGACCAGACCCTGACGCCGATCTACCCGCTCACCGAAGGCCTGACCCAACAACGCCTGCGCCAGTTGTGCCAGCAGACCCTGACCCTACTCGGCCCCAGCAGCCTGCCCGACTGGCTGCCGGACGAACTGGCCCGCGACTACCAACTGGCGCCCTTGGCCGACGCGATCCGCTACCTGCATCACCCGCCGGCCGACGCCGATGTGGATGAGCTGGCCCTGGGGCATCACTGGGCCCAGCATCGCCTGGCGTTCGAGGAACTGCTGACCCATCAGCTATCCCAGCAACGCCTGCGCGAAAGCCTGCGCTCCTTGCGCGCACCGGTGCTGCCCAAGGCCAAGGTGTTGCCGGCCAAATACCTGGCCAACCTGGGCTTCCCACCCACCGGCGCGCAACAGCGGGTGGGCAATGAAATCGCCTACGACCTGAACCAGCGCGAGCCGATGCTGCGTCTGATCCAGGGCGATGTCGGCGCGGGCAAAACCGTGGTCGCCGCCCTCGCGGCCCTGCAAGCTTTGGAGGCGGGTTACCAGGTCGCGCTAATGGCGCCCACCGAGATTCTCGCCGAACAACACTTCCTCAACTTCACCCGCTGGCTCGAACCCCTAGGGATCGAAACCGCGTGGCTGGCCGGCAAGCTCAAGGGCAAACACCGCACCGCCGCCCTGGAACAGATCGCCAGCGGCACGCCGATGGTGGTGGGCACCCATGCGCTGTTCCAGGACGAAGTGCAGTTCAAGAACCTGGCCCTGGTCATCATCGACGAGCAGCACCGCTTCGGCGTGCAGCAGCGCCTGGCCCTGCGCCAGAAAGGCGTCGGCGGGCGCATGTGCCCGCACCAGCTCATCATGACCGCCACCCCCATCCCGCGGACCCTGGCCATGAGCGCCTACGCCGACCTCGACACCTCGGTCCTCGACGAACTGCCCCCCGGGCGCACCCCCGTGAACACGGTGCTGATTACCGACACCCGGCGCATCGAAGTCATCGAACGGGTGCGCGCCGCTTGCGCCGAGGGCCGCCAGGCGTACTGGGTGTGCACGCTGATCGAAGAGTCCGAAGAACTCACCTGCCAAGCCGCCGAAACCACCTTCGAGGACCTCACCAGCGCCCTGGGCGAATTGCGCGTCGGCCTGATTCACGGGCGCATGAAGCCTGTGGAAAAAGCCGCGGTGATGGCCCAGTTCAAGGCCGGCGAACTGCAACTGCTGGTGGCGACCACGGTGATTGAAGTCGGTGTCGATGTGCCCAACGCCAGCTTGATGATTATCGAAAACCCCGAACGCCTGGGCCTGGCGCAACTGCACCAGTTGCGCGGGCGCGTCGGCCGGGGCAGCGCCGCCAGCCACTGCGTGCTGCTCTATCACCCGCCGCTGTCGCAGATCGGCCGCCAGCGCCTGGGCATCATGCGCGAGACCAACGACGGTTTCGTCATCGCCGAAAAAGACCTGGAGCTACGCGGCCCCGGGGAAATGCTCGGCACCCGGCAGACTGGCCTGCTGCAATTCAAAGTCGCCGACCTGATGCGCGACGCCGACCTGCTGCCAGCGGTGCGCGATGCCGCCCAGGCCTTGCTGGAACGCTGGCCGCAACACGTCAGCCCGTTGCTAGAGCGCTGGTTACGCCACGGCCAGCAATACGGCCAGGTGTGAATCGAATCCCAGTTAAAGAGACAAGGGTGCAACCAAGCTGGTTATACTCCTGGCATTGTAAGAAAAGGGATACAGACCATGACAGAAGTTGCCATCTCCCCAGCAACCCCGCACGCTCCGTCTGTTATCCGGCTGCTGCTCGGCAAGCTGGACATCCCCTACACCGAAGTGCTGGACCACGCGGCGCTGAACCCGGCGCGCAAAGTCCAGGCCGTGCTGCTGGACGATGCCATCGGCGCGCTGATGGTGCTGTTCCCGCAAAGCCAATTGCTGGATCTCAACCGCCTCACCGAGCTGACAGGCCGGCGCCTCACCGCCGTGCCCCTGGATCGCCTGGAACGCATGCTCGGCAAACACAGCCTGAGCCTGCTGCCGGGCCTACCGGCGCTGACCAGTTCGCCCTGCCTGTACGAAGAAAGCCTGCTGCACCAGCCCTCCCTGCTTATCCACTCGGGTGAACCGGGCCTGTTGCTGGAAATCACCAACGAAGCCTTCAAGACCATGCTGACCAAGGCCAGCGCCGGTAACTTCGGCGAAGCCCTGAACACCATTCATCCCAACCTCGACCGCCCCCACGACGACAGCGAGGAAATCACCCTCGCCATGCAGGCCTTCACGGCGCGGCGCATCCAGCAACGCCTGGAAGCCACCCTGGAAATCCCGCCACTGGCCGAGACAGCGCAAAAAATCATCAAGTTGCGCGTGGACCCCAACGCCACCATCGACGACATCACCGGCGTGGTGGAAACCGACCCGGCCCTGGCCGCCCAAGTGGTGAGCTGGGCCGCGTCGCCGTACTACGCCTCGCCGGGTAAAATTCGTTCAGTCGAAGACGCCATTGTCCGCGTGCTTGGGTTTGACCTGGTGATAAACCTGGCGCTGGGCCTGGCCCTGGGCAAAACCCTGAGCCTGCCCAAGGACCAGCCGCAGACCAACACGCCGTACTGGCAGCAGTCGATCTACACCGCTGCCGTGATCGAAGGCCTGACCCGCGCCATGCCACGCGCGCAGCGCCCCGAAGCCGGCCTGACCTACCTCGCCGGCCTTTTACACAACTTCGGCTACCTGCTGCTGGCCCACGTCTTCCCCCCGCACTTCTCGCTGATCTGCCGCCACCTGGAGGTCAACCCGCACCTGTGCCACAGCTACATCGAGCAGCACTTGCTGGGCATCAGCCGCGAACAGATCGGCGCCTGGCTGATGCGCTACTGGGACATGCCGCCGGAACTGTGCACCGCCCTGCGCTTCCAGCACGACCCCAGCTACGACGGTGAGTACGCCGAGTACCCGAACCTGGTG
Organism: Pseudomonas sp. MF08875; assembly: GCF_059862525.1. Classification (NCBI taxonomy): domain Bacteria; kingdom Pseudomonadati; phylum Pseudomonadota; class Gammaproteobacteria; order Pseudomonadales; family Pseudomonadaceae; genus Pseudomonas; species Pseudomonas sp. MF08875. The sequence goes on along the minus strand of NZ_JCBCUW010000019.1, from coordinate 2,827 downwards.
TGCCTGGCCGTGCGCCTGCTGCGTGGGCGCGGCATCGGCTCCGGCCCCGACGAAGAAATCCCCGAAGCCCTGCTCGAACGCGTCGGCCTGAGCCGCGACAAGGCTGAAGACGTGGTCAGCAAAGTGCTGGACGCCGAAGTCCTGCTGCGCGAACTGGCGTCGCAGTTCAGCCAGCACTGACGTTAGGCGGCCCTTGCGGGCCTGGACGCTCGTCCAGGCTCGACTTGTTCAACTGATGTCAGCAGAGCACATGGCTTCGCGTAAGTAGATTCCCACTCGACACGTCCCCTCGGTCTGATTTTCCGGCCAGAAAACCATCGCTACCATCTCGCGTCTTACCCCAAGAAGGTAAACGCGATGCCCTCGCAGCCATTGCAACTGGCCCTGCTAAGCGGCCAGCCACGCCGCTGGCAATCAACCCAAGCGGCCCAACGCGGCCCGCACTACCGTGCGTACTCCCGCCTCCCAGTCAACAACCCAAAAGCCACCCGGCCTAGCAGCGCCTGCGCTGACAGCGGGCACTTCTGCGCACCTCAAAAAGCGCCCGCTCACCGAGCCCTCACCTCACATGATTGCCCCCCAACAAGCACAAATGGCCTACCCCAAGACCCAGGGGAAAGCTGAATCACCCTGAGCCAGCACCCAGGAGACAGATGATGACCCGACCCTGGATTATCGACACCGAAGAAGGCGTCACCTACGTCAAAGGCCGAATCCTGAAAAAGGCCTACACCCGCGCGGAAGAAGGCGCCACCGAAGACGCGATTGTCACCTGTTGCGACCTATGGTCCCTGGTGCAAGCGCAAAGCATCGCCCTGTTGGCGCAAAACAACGTCTTGGTGCCCAAAGCCTTAACGCGCGCCAAACGCACCGCTGGCAACTATGCCCAACTGTTCCTGGACGATGAAGGCACCGAACATCAGGGCCGCTTTTACTGGGCCGGCCTCGCCGCATTTGCCGCCAAGCAAGTGGTAGACGGCATCGAGTTCGCCGAAAGTAAATTCGATCATTTCATGGCCGACGCCAGGCTCATGTCTCGGGTCAGTTACTACTACTTGCTCAAGGGTAACTTCTGGCTGTTTCTCGAAATCACCCCGTGGATGCTCTATTGGCGCAAGTTTGGCCGCGAGGCGTTCTTCCGCGATGTCGATTGCCGGGATGTCACCACCTACGACCCGGTCATCACCCAACAGGTACAAGCCATGCCTTGGGCCCTGGGGGAAAACACTTCCTTGCGCCTGGATATGGAAAAGAACCTGCGCAAGTTAGATATCCGCCACCTCAACTGGCAGATGAACCTGACCGACGATAAAGGCGCGCTGGCGGAAATTAAGCAGTGCAGGGCGACAGTGCCTTTGAAAGAGGGGTTTCGTTATGTTGAGGCGTATGAAACCGTTAATGAGCCGGGCTCAAAAGAACTCAGGGAGGAGCTAGCATTCAAGAGCGCAGATTACTTCCTTCAACACGAACAAAATATTCACCTGCAAGCAATGATCTATAACCATCCCGAGTTTAAATTGGCTATAGATAGCAACGACTTGGGACGCAGACTTTGGAACTTGGTGGAAACGAAGGATCCGACATTAGTATTTAATGCTGCGCCCATGGTTACCCGGGAAATTGAAATTCGGGAGTTACAGCCCTATGGGCTTACGGCAGAAGACGTGACGGTCACTATGGGTTTGAAGCAGGGAAAACTCTACGACCCAGAGGCAAGGATGAAATACGTAATGGCCATCCTCAAGCAGTACCATTATCTGATGACAAAAGGTCGTGATTTTGACGGCCAGTTCCGCCTCTACATGATTGAGCAGATACAGGTAATTGCAGCTTGGAAGGAGGCCTAATCATGCGTCGACATCAGCACCGGTGGTTACTGGGCGTCGGACTGCTACTAATATCTGTCCTTATCGTTAAATTTGCGAGCACCTATTTATCAACTGATAGATCTTCCGCCAACTATAGGAATTCCCTTATGAATACTCGTGTGCTCGAGTTCGCATTAGGCGAACAAGGTGATGCCATTGTCCAACGTGCCAATTTTTCCATTCAACGCTCCGGGGTGAACAGCGTCCTGTTCTATACAGCTCAAAATGCTCAGCCAAAGCTTAGGCATCCAAAATACGGTTTAATATTCCCCTATGCCTACATGGTCCTTTTCTACGACAACGCCCGCGACACTTATGGGGTAGACGAAGTCGATATGAGCATCGAACTTCCTGACGCTCCACTTTTTAAAGAAGCCACTGACCAACAACTTGAAACTTATGATCGACAAGTATATGACTTGGCGATGAACCTTCAGGCCAGCATCCAAGCTGCCGGTTGGAGGCGATTCATTATGCTGGGTGACCCCCGTTTAACTGGACGCACAACCTATCACTTCAAAGAGGATTATTTAAACCAACCCAGCGTTGCGAGTCTAAAGCTTGTATCGCTATTTTTAGCTGACCCTGATTACCGGTTGAGTTGGGAGGACTGGAAATCCTTGAAGGGTGGGTTTATTTGGTACTGGCACGCGGATGGAATGCTACTTAAAGTCAGATATAGCCCGGACCTTCGCACAAAGAGCTCTAACACCCCTCTATTTGATAAATTGGATGTAATAGTCCAAACAACTAACAGCCTAAGCGGCGCCAGCCATCCCAACGAAGCCACACGCGCCAAATACGCCACAACCCTAGCAGGCGCCTTACTCCGGCGAATCAAGGCAGAAGAACAAGCACGAGCCCTGGGCTTACCCATCCTGGAAAGTTATCAAGACCCCACCATGGTCACGGGCGTGCCCGTGCCTTCGATGGAGAGCGTGGCAAAAGCCGAAGCCCTA